>NQJH01000152.1 GCA_002256685.1 Methylococcaceae bacterium NSP1-2
AGGTTAAATCGTGAGCGGTACGGTATTCACAGGCGGTTTGTTCGTTTTTGTGGATTTGGCTGCGTAACGCGGTCGCTTTGGGACACAAAAAGCCTTCGTTTAATGAGCCTTCCATTAAATCGGGTTTTAACTGTACCACTGCCATTGATGGCGTTGGCGCAAGATAATGCGGGTAAACCATTTCCAGCAAATGCTGAGTAAAGCGCGGAAATTGAGCATCGACTTTCAGTTGCACACGCGCTGATAAATAGGCAAAACCTTCTAGCAAACGTTCCACATAGGGGTCGGCACATTCAAAACTGTCTAAGCCTAAGCGTCCAGCAATTTTAGGAAATTCTTGGGCAAATTCCCCCGCCATTTCTCGAATATGCTGTAGCTCTTGGTTGTAATATTTTAGCAGTCTAGGATCCATTTCTTAACTGCCTTTATCGGTGATTTCCATATTGCCTGTTTCCAAATCTAATTCAGTTCTTAAATAAAGATGCAAGGGTAGGGGCTGCGCCCACAAATCGCCTTCAATATCAAATGACATGGCATTGTGATTCATTTGCTGTTCGGATACCGATACTTTGACCCGCACTGAATCCCGCAAAATACGCGGTTCAAAATCCCATATCGCTTGTTTTACTTGTTGTTCTATATCCACTACATTCGCGCTGGATAAGGTCATACCCGCTAAGTCGGGAATACCATAATTAACAACGGAATGAGCGGCTAATGGAGAGCCTTCAAAATTCTGTACAGCTTCCAGTTTGCTGGTATTTAATAACCACGCTAAATCTCTTAATACACACACGCGCAGTTTGCTCAGCGATAACACCCGTTGTTCACGCGTTTCACTTAGTTTGTCTGGCTCGTCATCGGTCAGACGATCTAACAATGAAGGTTGTAAGCGTTCTTTTTGGGTGAGTTCTGCCATGCTTTTTAGCCGTTCGTACTAGCAAAAATAATTTCACGAACATCCATTAAGGCGTAGTCGTTGTTATTGCTACTGAGTAAGCGTTGTCCCATACCGATAAATAGCCCTTCGTCGGGTTCTTGCCATTCGGTTTTACGCGCCAGTTTTAGTGCGGAATCGGGCTGATTTTCTGAATCTGGATAGCGGGTTGGTATTAATCCCACGGTTTCGCCGCCATTTTGCCAAGTAAAATACGCGGGCATCCATACCACATCACGCAGGTCGGCGGGTTCTTCTATGCGTATAGCCTGAATTTGTTGAAAGGGTATCCAGTAATACTGTCCATTAACAATGGCTTCAAGCATCGGACCCATGCGCACATCCGCATCGGCTAACCAATCAAAATCTTCACCATCAATCGTTCCCGCTGTTGCGGGGGCTAGTTCAAACGCTTCATTCCGAAGTGTTCGCGCTTCCTTGTATTGATGCGCGGCGGTGAGTTTTAATGCTTGTTGTAATAGGGCTATCCATTGCTGTGGGTTGCCAAAAATCAGCGGCGTTTTTAAGCCAGCAAAAATTTCTTTGCGCAAGACTTCACAACGTAAGGCTTCGCGATAAGTTTGTACCATTGCCAGCGTTGAAGCATCCATGTCAGCTAACACATTGAGTTGGTTTAACGCCTTCTCCCACTGCCCCAGCACTGAATAGAGTTGAAACAGATAAATTCTATGCTTGGAATTGGCAGGGTCTTTTCTTATTAACTGCTGTATATCAGCCAATGCTTGTTCAAGATTACCGTCTTTCAAGGCTTGTTCACTGTTCAGCATGTTGTTTCCTCAGCGTGGTCTACAAAAAAATGGGCGGCGTACAACCGCCCATTTGGAATAAAAGCGTTATTTAGGTTTATTTGCTTTTAAATCGTAACCTTTTGGTTCACCTGTCTTAATCGTACCGCCCTCTTCTAACGGGTTATATTGCATTTTTATACCATTAAAGTTAATGCTGAGTGATTCATTGGGTCTTTCGCCACCGCTGCTCATGCTATAGCTGCTGAGTATCGGTTTATCCAGAATAATTTCTAAATAGTGTTGTCCTTTAGCATCTTTGCCACCTGTTTGAATAAAATGAAAAGTCGCAGTGGTCAACGCCAAACCACAAGCCGCTTCTAACATTAACTGGGCAGAGGCAACGTCCATATTTTTGCTGATAGACACTTCAGAAAAAGAAGGATTGCTGGTATCACGATCAGTACCCGCGCCGCTAGTGCTAACAGCACGACCTAATCCCCATTGAACTGCATCTAGTGCTATCCAACCCACATGACCTTCAACTTTAGAATCACCTTTTAATTCTGGATCAAATTTTAATAAAATCATTCTCGTACTCCTTTTGTAAATTAATAGAACTGAAAAAAATCATATAAAGGTAATTCAATACCAGCAATTACCTATTAATTAAACCAACTTGCTTGCACTTTCTTATTTTCCTAGTAAAACGCTCCCTTACTTCTTTTGTGAAGGCAGTTTGGAGGTTAATCGTAAAGACACGGTTAAACCTTCCAGCTGATAATGCGGTCTTAGAAAAAACTTAGACGCATAATAGCCAGGATTACCTTCCACTTCTTCAATCACTACTTCCGCCGCAGACAACGGACGACGCGCTTTATCTTCCTCTGTTGCTAGCGCGGGGTTAGTCAACACATAATTACTAATCCAACTATTCAGCCATCTTTCCATATCGTCACGTTCTTTGAACGAACCGATTTTGTCTCTGACGATGCACTTCAAATAATGCGCAAACCGACACGTTGAAAACATATAAGGCAAGCGAGCCGCTAAATTAGCATTGGCTGTGGCATCGGGATCATCATACTCAGCGGGTTTATTCAATGATTGCGCACCAATA
Organism: Methylococcaceae bacterium NSP1-2; assembly: GCA_002256685.1. GTDB lineage: Bacteria > Pseudomonadota > Gammaproteobacteria > Methylococcales > Methylomonadaceae > UBA4132. Next base: position 2,804 of record NQJH01000152.1, read on the forward strand.
AAAGCGGCAAAATCAGAGTTCTTTTTATGCAGTAGCGGCATAAATCCCGCTTTAGCAAGTTCAGCCTCACGGCGGTCACTGATAGCAATTTCGGTAGGGCATTTCATGTCTACGCCGCCATCATCGGTAGGAAAAGAATGCACAGGTAAATTTTCTACCGCACCACCTGATTCAATACCGCGAATTCTGGAACACCAACCGTATAATTTAAAAGAACGGTTGATATTGGTTGCCATTGCATACGCCGCATTTGACCAAGTGTAATTGTTGCTGTTTGCCGATTCGGTATCTTCTTCGAAATCGAATTCATCAACAGGATCGGTTTTAGCCCCATAAGGCAAGCGTGATAAAAAGCGTGGCATTGCCATACCAATATATTTTGAATCATCGGATTCACGCAATGATCGCCATGCCGCGTAGTCAGGTGTAGAGAATATTTTGGTTAAATCGCGTGGATTGGCAAGTTCGCTCCATGAATCCATTTGCAAAGTGGAAGGCGCGACCCCTGTGATAAAAGGCGCGTGTGACGCAGCAGAAATTTGGGCAATTTGGGCAAGCAGTTCAACATCTTGTGGTGAGTGGTCAAAATAATAATCGCCCATCAAACAGCCAAATGGTTCACCACCAAATTGTCCGAATTCTTCTTCATAGATTTTTTTAAATAACGGGCTTTGATCCCACGAAGTACCCTTGAATTTTTTCAGGGTTTTACCTAACTCTTTTTTCGAGATATTGATGACTTTAATTTTAAGCATCTCGTCAGTTTCGGTATTGTTGACCATGTAATGCAGTCCGCGCCATGAGCCTTCTAATTTTTGAAAATCCTCATGATGCAGAACAAGATTGACCTGTTCAGCTATTTTTTTATCGATTTGGGCAATAATCGCTTGAATGGAATTGAGTGCGTCATCGGAGACAAACGCCGCGTCTTTTAGAACATATTCAGCAAGCGTTTGGACCGCATTTTCAACTTCTGCTTTGGCTCTATCAGACTTAGGTTTAAATTCTTTATTTAACAGTGCCGAAAAATCGTTACTCTCTTGTACTTCGCCAGCCGCCGCTGTGGTGGCACTTTCTAGTTCAGCCATGTTTATTCTCCGCCTTCTGGTTTAGGGGCTGCAATCAGAGATTGCAATAAAGCAGGGTCGTTAATGACTTTAGCAATTAAGTCTTCCGCGCCGCCTTTGCCGTCCATATAAGTGACTAAATTACTCAGTTGGGTTCTGGCTTCCAGCAATTTATCTAAGCCGGCTACTTTTCGAGCAATCGCCGCAGGGGAGAAGTCATCCATGCTTTGAAAAGTAATATCGACACTTAAATTACCTTCACCTGTTAACGTGTTAGGAACACTAAAGGCAACACGCGGTTTCATGGATTTTAAGCGGTCATCGAAATTATCTACGTCGATTTCAAGTAACTTACGTTCAGCAACAGGGGCTAATGGATCAGCTGGATTACCTGATAAATCCGCTAATACGCCCATAACAAACGGTAACTGTACCTTTTTTTCAGCACCGTATAATTCAACATCATATTCAATTTGCACTCTGGGTGCGCGATTACGCGCGATAAATTTTTGACTACTTTGTGCCATTTAACACCTCGCTGTTTTAATAAAAGTTATGTTACTGATCGTCGTTCTGCTTGCCTTTAAATATCATTGCTTGGTCAACACCTTGCGGCGCGACATCTTCAAGCACTTCCATGAAACTTTTGCCCACTAAGCGGGAAGCACGCTCAAGAAAAAGCGGCACGGGGCTGGAGGGTTCATTTTTTTTGTAATAATCACAAATGAGTGCCAATGCCTTGAGTACATCTTGATTATTATTAATCGTGCCTGAAACGGATTTTGTGGGTGCGGCAATACTCACGTCGCTGTCACTGCTAGTTTGCTCTGGTTCTGCAACGCTTTCATTGATACCTTTGGTCTCATGCCAATTGACCACAAAGGCGCGGGCTTCTTTTAAGAAAGTCCTTAACTCTACAAAACTAGGCGCGTCACTGACACCGACTTGATCGGTGACAAAGTTTTCTAGTTGATTGAGATAGTCAAGACTGCTGGTGAGCGTGGCGAGTATTTGTATCAGAGCGTCTGAGTCACTGTCTTGAACTGCGGCATCGATAATGGATTGTTCAATGACTTTTTCAGTTTTAGTCGGAGTGGTTTTATTAGCGGCAATGCTGACTTCCCGAAAATTAAATTTGCCGATTAATTTGGATTCAATGAGGGGAACTTGTGCGAGTGGGCGGAGCAGAGTGTCATAATCACACAACGACATTAAAATATTCACCCGTTCGGTGGGGTCGTTGTCGTCATCGGGATCAAGTTGAGGATGAATGTCGCTCCAGCGTTGTTCAACTAGGGTTTGCGATTAATGCGCGACAATAAAAAACTAAAATGCGTAAATCGATAGTACGCGCTAGCAAGGCTTCTGAACTTTTTTTAATTTCGCGCCAGTTAGGCGGTTCGGCTTCTTGAATAGTGCCGCCCACCTGTTGTTCAGGTTTGCCTTTAATGGCTTGGTCAAGTGCGATAAAAGCGGGGTCATATTGCAAGTCATCACCACAAACGTGGTCGAAGTCGATGTCCTGTAAATAGGCTGTTATATCAATACTCAAAATTCCCCCTTAATTCTTGACTAAATCGCAGTGAATGAAAATTGTATGTTTTTATAGTCGGAAATTTACATTAAGTCCATAAAATTTTTTTCATAAAACCCTATTGATAACAACAACACTGACATTATCACGCGCCCCCTGTGCCAAGGTTTTTGCAATTAAGGTCTTAGCGATGTTTTCAGGCGCGCAGGTTTTCATAATGTGTTCAATTTCAGCAAAACTAATTTCTTTATCTAAGCCATCGGAGCATAGCAAAAATAGATCACCTTGCATCACAGTCATGCGTTCACAATCTAATTCCAATAAATCAGTCGCACCGACGGCTCTGGTAATAATATTGGTGTTTTTAGTCGTACAATGATCTTGTGTTAACTGCTCTAAGCTATGATTGCGTAAGCGATAAAGACGGCTATCACCCGCCCATAAAACTGCACAATAGTTTGAATCACAAACCAATACCACTACGGTACTGCCGACAATATGATGCTCATATTGTTGATGGGCAAACTGTTGTAATTCATGATTGACTTGCTGTAAGCACTGATTAATCGCCTGAATACGCGCTTCCAGTGAATCTTCAAGTGCTAAATTATTCAGTGAATTAACAATGAGTTGACTGGCAACATCACCCGCTTTATGTCCGCCCATGCCATCGGCAACCGCCCATAAGCGTGTTTCTGGCTTATTCAACAGCGAGTCTTCATTACATTTACGTCGATTGCCGGTATCAGTCGCTGACCATGACTGCCAATGGTTTTCGTGTCTATTCGCCGCCGCACTGTTTAAAAAGGCGGAAAAACTGTGTGCAGGCGGCAAGCCTTCATAAACCGATAAAGCCGATTGCACATGTTCAGAGCCGCCCGTCCCCCATAAACTGTAGCCAGACAAAAAAGAATCCAATAAACACGCATTCAGTTCAACAAATGCGTCTGATACCAGACTGAGGTTAGTCAAAGTAACATGCACTGATTTTTTGCCCGCACAATCATGAAACTGTGAATGATTTTCACCTTGAACGCTTTCAGCCAACGGAAACACAGGAATAGCTTCTAGTAATTGCACAAAGCGGGGTAAATCAATATCGTCTTCTAAACCACTTAAGGCGACCGTTTCTAATTCTTCAAACCAATGATTTCCTAAAGTAAATAAATATGGTAGTGACTGCGATTGTTCAAAAGGAGCCGCAACAGTGAGCGGAAAATAATTACCCGTTTTATCGACGCTGGGCATCAAAATACCTGCCCACGCACTGTTACCACATAATCCAGCACTGAGAATGAATCGCCATATCGGTGTCGTTAAATAACTGTTTAGCCAAGTCCCTCCTAAATCTT
>NQJH01000153.1 GCA_002256685.1 Methylococcaceae bacterium NSP1-2
CTTGTGGCAAATTAGGGCATTCTTGCCGCATTGCGCGAATAGCGGCGAGATTGTGGGGATTATGTAGCGGTGCTAAAGGGGTGATGGTCTCAAGTTTGTCCAGCACCTCTGGCGTAATAAGTAACGGTGCCGAATAATCAGGGCCACCGTGGACGACACGATGCCCGACACCCATCAAGCAACTGCTGTCGCGGTGTAGAACAGCGGTTATTTTTTGCAGTGCTTGAGCGTGATTGGCGACTTCTGTGGTTTGCCAATGAACATCGATGATACTTTGTCCATTGCCGTCTTTTACTTTGAGGTGCGGTGCTGTACCGATACCTTCCACCTGCCCTGTGACTTTCTGGTTTAACTGTCCCTCATTGAGGCAATCGAAAACTGAAAATTTTAAGCTGGATGATCCCGCATTGAGTACAAGAATCGATTTTTGCATAGTAAGCTCTGGCTTTTATTAAAAAAAGCCATTAAGCCAGACTATTTTATGACGCGCAACCTAGGTTTAGTAGGCGTAGGCGGCGTTTTTTCTGGTGGCGGAGTCTCATCAGTTTCATCATCTTCTGGATTGAAGACCATACCTTTACCATTTTCTTTGGCGTAAATAGCCATCACGGCAACCACAGGCGCGATAATGTGCATGGGTTTACCGCTGAACCGCGCATTAAACTCAATTGTTTCGTTGCCAAGCGACAGGGCTTCTACCGCTTCGGGTCTGATATTTAATACAATTTTACCGTCATCAATAAATTGAGTCGGCAAAATAGCATTGCTGTTCTCGGCATCCACTAGCAAATAGGGTGTCAGATGATTATCAAGAATCCACTGATAAATTGAGCGAATGAGATACGGTTTTAAAGAAGTCATTTCGAGGGTTCTGCCATTTCTTTTTCAGCTTCACTCAGACTGCGTTTAAACCCAGCACGATTAAATAACCGTTGTGCATAATGGGTAATCACACCGTCTGGCGTTGATATATCAATACCGATGCTAGGCAATCGCCATAATAAGGGGGCAATCGCGCAATCGATCAGTGAAAATTCATCACTCATAAAATACGGTCTAGCGGCAAAAATAGGCGCGGCATTTAGAATGCTTTCTCTGAGCATTTTTTTCGCGCGTGCTGACTTTTTTTCGCCTGAAAATAAAATTTCATCCAGCAATTGATACCATTCTTGATCGATGCGTTTAATGACCATTCTGGCATTGGCACGCGAAACAGGATCCATTTGGTGTAAAGGCGGATGTGGAAATCGCTCATCAAGGTATTCCATGATAATACGCGAATCGTAAAGCACCAGATCGCGCTCTATCAGAGTCGGCGATGTACCGGTCGGATTAAGCTCAAGTAAATCTTCGGGTGCATTATTTGGGTCATAATATTCTATGTCTGCGGCAATGCCTTTTTCATGTAAAACAAAGCGAGCGCAATGACTCATCGCGCAGGTTGGCGATGAAAAAAGCGTCATGACAGCTTTACGAGTAATAATATTTGCCACGAATAACAACCTCTTTGGACGTGTAGGAGCGTTAAATTGTGCATTATAGCACGAAAGCTCCTATTTTTGACTTGACGGTAACAATTAGAAAAGGAAGCGAAAGTGTGAGAAAACATCCCTGTTTTCTTGTGAACAGCATTAATGAATATCTTTCCAATATTCTTTTTTCAATAAATACGCTAAAGCAAAAAACATGAACAGGAAAAATAGCACATATTTCCCCATGCTCTGTCTTTCCATCTGTACGGGTTCACCGACATAGACCAGAAAAGTAACCAGATCATTGACCATTTGATCAAACTCTTTTTCGGATAAAGTACCTTCTTTTTCGAGAACTAAGTCGATACGATCACCGTAAATGGTTTTTCTAATGACTTCGTGTTGTTCGCCTTGTAATTGCCACAGTGGATTAGGCATAGCAGTATCTTCAAAAACCAAATTGTTGACACCAAATGGTCTACTGGTATCGCTATAATAGCTTTTTAAATAGGTATACAACCAATCCGCACCCCGCGATCTGGCAACGAGTGACAAGTCGGGCGGCTGTGTGCCAAACCATTTTTCCGCATCGTGCTTATTCATAGCACTGTGCAGTTGGTCATAGATACTTGCACCGAGTGGAGCGATGTCTTTTAAGACTTCTTTTTCATCGGCATGGGTATCCAAGGCAATCCGCAAATAACGAACCTGTTTGATAGAATGACAGCCTAAACAATAGGTTACGAAATGTTTTGCACCGCGTAGTAATGATGTTTTATCGCCAAGGTCAACATCTGCTTCTTGTAGATCTATACCTTCGGATGCACGAACCCCAAAAGAGAGGATCATTAATAGCAATAGGGTTATAAGATTTTTCATATCAATCTAGGCTCTCTTTTAGTTTTTTTGCCAATCGAGTTGTCACGTTACGGATACCCTCAGGATTAGGTCTTCGACTAAAAAACGTACTTCTAAAGGCGTGGTGCTGACCATCATCAACAGGTTCTGGTGCCACTTCGGTGATTTCCTCAAACGCTTCAATGAATGCAGGGAATTGTTCTTCAAGCGACAGTTCCGCAGTGACACGTTCAGGCACAGGTTTGGTTTTTTCCCAGCGAGTATAAATTGGCATTAACAAAAAGAAACCAAAATAAATGGCAGTGAATACGCGAGCCACGTTAGTCATCACAGGGGTTGCAGGTTGCGTACCTAAATAACCCAGTGCAATAAAACTAATAACAAACAAAGCCAACGCTTTTTTATAAATACCACCGCGATAACGAATCGAACGCACCGGATTTCTGTCTAACCACGGTAATAAAAACAACACGACAATCGCGCCTCCCATACCAATAACCCCAGCGAATTTATCAGGAATGGCGCGTAAAATGGCATAGAATGGAGTGAAATACCATAACGGCGCGATATGCTCAGGGGTTTTCATCGGATCAGCGGGAATAAAGTTAGCGTGTTCCAGAAAATAACCGCCCATTTCAGGCATATAAAAAATGATAGTGGCAAAGAAAATTAAAAATACCCCAACACCGGCAATATCTTTTACTGTGTAATAAGGATGGAACGGAATACCGTCTAAAGGCACACCGTCTTTATCTTTGACTTTCTTAATATCAATACCGTCTGGATTGTTAGAACCGACTTCATGCAGCGCGACAATGTGCATAAACACCAGCATGACTAACACCAATGGCACCGCGATGACATGAAACGCGAAAAAACGATTGAGTGTCGCATCAGAAACCACATAATCGCCGCGTATCCACAACGACAAGTCATCACCAATCACGGGAATCGCGCTAAATAGCGAAATGATAACTTGTGCGCCCCAGTAAGACATTTGTCCCCAAGGTAACAGATAGCCCATAAAAGCTTCTGCCATCAAAGCAACGAAAATTAACATGCCGAAAATCCATATCAGCTCACGCGGTTGTTTGAATGAACCATACATGATGCCGCGAAACATGTGCAGATAAACCACAATAAAAAAGGCTGACGCGCCCGTTGAGTGCATATAACGCACTAACCAACCCCAGCTTACATCACGCATGATGTATTCAACCGAGTCAAACGCTAATTTAGCGTCTGGCTTATAATTCATAGTTAATAAAATGCCAGTCAAAAACTGATTGACCAACACCAGTAACGCTAACGAGCCGAAAAAATACCAAAAATTAAAATTTTTGGGTGCGTAATAATGAGTCATGTGGTCTTTCCACAGACTCGCTAACGGAAAACGATCTAAAACCCATTCTCCACAGGCATTTAATCGAGAAGGTTTCATGCGCGTTCTCCTTCGGCGGGTTCGCCAACAATTATCAGAGTATCAGTCACATAGCGATAAGGGGGGATTTCTAGGTTGGTCGGTGCTGGGACACCGCTATAAACACGACCCGCCAAATCAAACCAAGAACCGTGACACGGGCAGAAAAAACCGCCCTTCCATTTATCACCTAAATCGGGTGGTGACACCTCTGGGCGAAATGTCGGTGAACAGCCCAAATGGGTACACAAACCCACTGCCACAAAAATTTCGGGCTTAATAGAACGGACTGGATTTTTACTGTTCTCAGGTTGAAGAGACTCTAAAGACTGCGGGTCTCTGAGTTCAGGGTCTAAAGTTTTTAAGGTTGCAAGCACTTCAGGTGTTCTATTAAGTACCCAGACCGGCTTCCCTCGCCAAGCGACTCTAAGCAACTGCCCTGTTTCCATCTTAGAAATATCAACTTCAACCGGTGCGCCCGCCGCCATTGTTTTAACACTTGGCTGCATTTGCGAAAGAAAAGGAACAGCTAAATATCCTGTGCCGACAGCACCAACCACGGTTAAAGCCGTGGTTAAAAACTGGCGTTTAGATTGATCTACGCCTTCATTATTCATTATAGAATTCTCCTCATTGGGTCTGTGGCTTAAAAGCACATGTTATGTATTGCCAATATACCATTAGAAGCCATGAAATTTGAAGTGCTGTGTGCAATTGTTTGTAGCAATAATCAGTACGTTATGAAAGTATTGTGGGCTGAAAAACCTAAGTCTATGAACTTACATAAAATTCTTAATAATTCGTAACGAACGACTGCTATCAAATGCTTGTCATTGCTAGGTTTCAGCTAAAAAATAGCTGAATATGGGCGAGGTCATCTTGAAGGCTGGCAAATAGGCAATAAAAAGCCCCCTTAAGTTTTGCTTTGGTCGGTTATGTTTAAAAATTCGTAGCTACAAGGACGGGCAGTTATTTCCTGCCCATCCTCGCCATTCAATTAAGCAGATGCTAGTGCCTGCTTTAAATCATCTAAAATATCATCAATGTGTTCGATACCAATTGATAAACGCACCATGTCTTCTGATACCCCTGCTTTAATGAGTTCTGCGGGTGATAACTGACGATGGGTCGTTGAAGCAGGATGACACGCCAATGATTTTGCATCACCGATATTCACTAAGCGCGTGACTAATTTCAACGCATCTTGAAAATTTTCACCCGCTTTACGCCCACCTTCAACACCAAAAGTCAGAATACCTGAGGCACGACCACCCATGTATTTATCAACCAGTGGTTTATCGGGATGGTCTTCCAAACCTGCGTAATTAATCCACGCCACTTTGTCATGACTTCTTAAAAATTCAGCCACTTTAAGGGTGTTTTCACAAATACGATCCATGCGCAAAGCCAAGGTTTAAATTAAAAATGAGTTAAACGGAGAAATTGCCGCGCCAGTGTTGCGTAATGGCACAACGCGTGCGCGTCCAATAAACGCCGCCGCACCTAAGGCTTCGGTATAGACCACGCCATGATAAGACACATCGGGTTCATTGAGACGGCGAAAACGGGCTTTGTGTTCTGCCCACGGAAATTTGCCGCTATCAACAATCACGCCGCCGATGCTGTTGCCATGTCCGCCTAAATATTTGGTCAATGAATGCACCACAATATCCGCGCCATGTTCAAACGGACGACATAAATAAGGCGACGGCACGGTGTTATCCACAATTAACGGAATACCATGACGGTGAGCAATATCTGCCAGCTTTTCAAAATCGGTAATATTACCCAGCGGATTGCCCACTGATTCACAAAAAATCGCTTTGGTATTTTCGTCGATGAGTTTTTCAAACGCATCCGCGTCACGATAATCAGCAAACCGTGAATTGATACCGTATTGCGGCAATGTGTGTGCCAATAAATTGTAAGTCCCACCGTATAAGGTAGCCGCAGAAACAATATTATCGCCTGCTTCAGCAATGGTCATAATGGCGTAGGTAATGGCTGCCATACCTGAAGCGACAGCGAGTGCGCCGATACCGCCTTCTAATTCTGCTACCCGTTTTTCCAACACATCGGTGGTAGGGTTCATGATGCGAGTGTAAATATTGCCCGCTACTTTAAGATCAAACAAATCTGCGCCATGAGCCGTGTCGTCAAACGCATAAGAGCTGGTTTGATAAATCGGCACAGCGACCGCTTTAGTGGTGGGATCAGGCGAATAACCGCCATGTACCGCAATCGTTTCAAGTTTCATACAGTGTTTTCCTAATGTGTTACTTCGATATAGTCATACATATAAATGTAATGCTATAAATTCTCTTGTTGTAAAATGGTCGTTAGGGCAATCTGTGATTTTTAACACCCAATATCGCACATGAATACTATAAAACAATTACTTAAATCGACGCTGTTTTTTCTTTTTCTACTAGGGGGGCTAACGGCTCAAGGCGTATTCGCCGCACAAATTGATGTCTCGGTAGACCGAAATCCAGTGAGTAGTGAAGAGTCTTTTCAACTATTATTTACCACGACTGAAACGCCCGATGCGATGCCAGACTTTAGTCCGTTGGATCAAGACTTTATTATTCTCAACCAAGATCAAAGCACTAGTGCCTCGTGGATTAATGGCAAAACGAGCAAAACCATAAAATGGACGCTAAATGTCATCGCCAAAAAAGTCGGTACGGTCACCATTCCTGCGATTGCATTTGGGAGTGATATGAGTAATCCGCTTTCTATAGAAGTGACTAAAGGTGACACTAATAAAGCCGTCAACACCGATGAGGATTTATTTTTAGAGGTTGAAGCCACGCCACTCGACCCTTATCTACAATCGCAAGTAATTTATACGTTACGATTGTATCGAAAAGTCGATATTGCCCAAGCACAATTAACTGAGCCAGAACTTGCCGATGCGGTCATTGAAAAAATTGATGAAGATCGCAACTTTACTACTAAAGTAAAAGGTATGGATTATTCGGTAACTGAACGAAAATTTGTCATTTTTCCACAAAAAAGCGGCACAATGACCATTAAACCGCTGGTATTAACCGCCGAAGTCGTCACCAATTCACGCCCTAGTTTTAATGGTCTTTTTAATTCAACCCAAACTAAACGGGTGGTCTCTAAAGAAATAACCTTGGATGTTAAACCCGCCCCTGCGGCGTTCACGGGAGCGCGTTGGCTATCGGCTGAAAAACTGGAAATCAGACAAGAATGGTCGGGTGATTTTGAACAAATGAAAGTGGGCGAGCCATTAACGCGAACCCTGACCTTATTAGTGAAAGGCGCGACCGTTAGTTCATTGCCTGAACTCAATACCACTAAAACCGATGACCGATTAAAAACTTATCCCGATCAGCCGGTATTAAAAGAACAAAAAACCACCGATGGTTTGTTAGCTTTTCGAGAAGAAAAAATAGCCTTAATTCCCTCAAAAACAGGTAGCTATACCTTACCCACCATCAAAATTCCTTGGTTTAATACCCAAACTAAAAAAATGGAAACCGCGACTATTCCAGAAACCACTATCACGGTCGTGGGCGGTGCGGCGGCGACTCCAGCCGTTTCAACGCCTGAGGCAACAAAACCACAGCAAAACACAGCAACCCCCATTATTCAAGCACCCGTCGCACAACAAGCCTCTTACTGGTTATGGGTCAGTCTATTTTTAGCCTTAGGCTGGCTGATTACGCTATTTTATTTTTTAACCAAACGCCCAGTCGTTCAACCTATTATCGAAAACAATGCGGCAGAGCTGAGTTTAAAAGCGAACATTAATCTGTTAAAGAAAGCCTGCACAGATAATAATGCCCTCGCCGCTAAAAATGCGC
>NQJH01000010.1 GCA_002256685.1 Methylococcaceae bacterium NSP1-2
AAATTCATCGTAGAAGGTTTGACTAACTACCCAGAAATGACTGCAAAACGTCGTTTGAATGCTGAGCATCCAATTGCAGTCGTCGGCGCACAACTGCGTAGCATGATGCCTTGGATTAAAGCGAATCAAATCGTTGATAAATCTAAAAACTAAGTTATTACTCACGGTTGTTTAGCTACAAAAAAGCCTGTCATAAGACAGGCTTTTTTTATGGCTAAAATTCTATTGACCATCTGTTTTTTTGTATCTACACTTTGTTCATGATTACTTATGACGAAGCCAAGCGACAAGCCAACATTGATAAACATCATCTTGATTTTGTCGGCTGGAAGCCAAACAAAAATACACTGCTGAATAGACTATATCGCACCAGCACCAATGGTGACACCATCTCCCACCGTGACATCAGTGCATATCTGTGTATGCGCACCAATATAGACTCCTTTGCCAATGACCAGTCCTTTATCCGTAGTCTCGGTTGATCCCAATTTGACCTGCTGTTGAATATTGCAACGAGACCCAATACAGCAATTTTTTACCTCAATGCCGCCGAAGTGATTAATGTAAAAACCCGCTGCAATATCTGCACTTTGTTCCAGATTGATACCATATATCAGGCGTATACACGCTGATAATATCCAGTAAACGGGATAAAGGGGAGCAGCAATAATCCAGCCGAAGCGGTGTTTACCAATACGCCCCAACCAACGTCCAAAGCGGTATATCACTATCGCGTGAAGTCCATAACTAAGATACAGTGAAGTCAGGACATTAATTAACTTGGCGTTTTCGTTACGAAGAACACGCTTCGTGTCCGCACGAATATTCTCGAACATTCACCCCCCTTGCTCACGCTTTGCGTTCACATACTGGATGACATCAATATCCTGCCGCTTTAGTAACTCAGAATTATCAAAATTGCGCAACACCAAACGTGCAGGGTTACCTTGCATTACAACGCCAGCGGGGATACTCTTGGTAAGCACAGTATTAGGCAATAGTGTCGCACCATCGCCGATAGTGATAGCACCATAAATCACACAATCCGAACCAATCCATACGTTGCGCCCAATATTCGGAGCTCCATTATCGGTATGAGCCATACCGACGGTAACGCGCTTACCAATCACTGTCCCTGCCCCTGTTTTTCTGGGTCCAAAAATGATATTGCCCTGATCAGAAAGAACAATGCCGCCCTCAATTTCACTGTCATTATCAATAAAACTTTTGGTGTTGAGCTTGGCTGCCAACTTCAACACGCTAAGGGGAATAAGCACGACGAGCCAAAGCCACTTGCGTCTCTCATCATCCTTACGTTTTGAATGTACCCATTGAGCGATACGATATATCAGTAACAACCGTAAACCTCCAGAAATTATTAGCAACCATGCGCGTGAAGCTAAGTTTACGCGACGATCTGGCCAGCGTCGCCGATGGGCAAGGTCGATGTCCATAGACAGGCTGCTCATTTTACTACCTGCTTGGTAGAAAGAGAGCTGACAAAGTTCACAAAGGCAGCACCTACCAACGTTTGACCATGTTCGTTGAGATGACCGCCATCACTGGTAATTTCAGGGCAAAGTGCCTCGACATCTTTTCCATCGACCTGTGCCATACAGGGTTTACCTGTCGCTTCAGTCTCGAATTTGGCGAGGTCAAACAAGCGACCATCCGCAAGATATCGTTCACGAAGCAGGGTATTAAATTCTCCGCGTCTGACATTATCTACAGTCCCATTAGGTTGCTTGCCTATAAGTCGTTTAATCCATGCTTTTGGTCCTGTTTGTACTGCCATCAACGGCGCGGTAACCGCCACGAAGCGTGTGGCTGGATGCTTCTGAGCCAAGGATTCCAAACTGTCGATGTAGTCTTTTGCCATCTGCTTGGCATCGGTGTCAGCGTTGAAGTCTTCATAGCATAACTTCATCATAGCGACATCTGCCCCTTGGGCAGCACCCGCGTCAATAGCGGCAGCAAAATCCTGAATCTTGGACTTTGGGTTACCGTTTTCGCCGATGCCAAAATGGCTGATACCATTCGCAGTAGGCGCGGTGCGTTGTTTGTGAATAGCTAACTTGATACCATCCCGCGCCGCTAACTGCTCTACGCCGCTGAGGATATTATTTCCAACTGATTGGTGACCGAAAACCACTCGCTTTTTTTCCAGTGCTTGCCATTGCGGCGCACTAACTTGTGTTGTTGTCGTCATTGGTATTTTCTCCTGTTTCGATTCATTGCAACCTGCCAACCCCAGCATTATCACTACGGCTAACAACCAGAATTCACGTATATTTCTCATCGTCATACCCCTATTTTCGTTTAATTGTTCTCAATAAGGTTATTCTCAGTCAAGTATTGGCGGTTTATTATTCGGACCAATGACGGTTTCAATTGGAATTCCAGACCAATGCAACATAGCCGTGGTTTTACGCTTGGCTTCAATGTCGCGGTAAATAAATTCCGCCTGATCAACACCAATAGCCAACTCCTTCGCCAACACAGCAGGTGGTTCGCCACGGTTGTAAGCCAGCAAGGCAACATCCATCTTGTCGTAAGGCAGTGCATAATAAAATTCGTCTTGCCCTTGTGCCATGCTGTAGGTATCGGTGGTAGGCTGAGCGTTGCATATCTCTTCGGGAAGTTTCAAATAACGTGCCAACGCGTAGACCTGCGTTTTATATAAATGCGCGATGGGTTTTACGTCGGCTGAGCCATCACCATTTTTTACAAAAAAGCCTTGGTCGTATTCCACGCGGTTGGGCGTACCGACAACCGCATAGTTCAAACGGTCAGCATGAAAGTATTCGAGGGTTTTGCGTACCCGTTGCTTGAAATTAGTAGCGGCGACGATTTGCAGGTAATTTTTCGAATCCAGTCTTTCCTCAAATATTTGCCCATCTGGCGATTGCACGACTAATTTGAAGTAATTGAAATGCCCTGTTTGTCCACCAGCAATAATGATTTTATTCTTCCAATCAGCACCATAAGCGGGAAAAACAGCACGAATAGCGTCGTCACGCCAACGGTAACAACCCAATGCGTCCAAGACGGGCGCGATATTAAATTCTTCGTGGGCGAGACCGAATTGCTTTACCATCATGCGCCCACGCAGGGTGCTGTCAGAGACAGAATCACGCTCAGGCATTAGTAAGCCAAACACTCGTTCAGCTCCGACCGCTTGCACGGCTAAGGCAGCACAAACCGCGCTGTCTATACCACCCGAAATAGCGACGATGAGTCCGCGACGGTGTAAATGGCTACGCAATATCTCACGCAGACGCTCGGCAATTTTAGCAATTTCAGCGGACTCGTCGATTTTGAGAGCGGCTGTAAGATTTATAGACATAGGAAAACTCCTTAATAATGAATTACTTTAATTCAGCAAGTAACGCGCTGCACTGTTCCATAATCAGTTTGCGAGATAACTTACCGTTGGCTGTGCGTGGCAGTTCGGGTAATAACAAGACGTGTTTAGGCACCATGTAATTTTCCAGCCGCTCGCTACAAATATGTTTAACCTGCTGTATGCTCAGTGTTTCACCTTCGCGTACAACAACAAAGGCGCATACAGCCTGACCTAGCAAAGGGTCTGGGATGCCAGCCACTACCACTTCCTGAACAGCGGGAAGACGGTAGATTACATTTTCAACCTCTGCTGGACTCACTTTTTCCCCACGGCTTTTGATGATTTCGTCGCTACGCGCCACAAAATATAAATCGCCATCTACATCCTGCTTAAACAAATCGCCGCTTTTCAACATGAACTCGCCTGACAGTGAACTAGGGACTAACACCTCGGCAGTTTTTTCTGGTTGTTTCCAATAACCCCGCATCAGATGAGGACCTCGCACATACAGAGTGCCAACCTCGCCCTGTGCTACCGCTCGTCTGTTTTCATCCAGCAACAGCAGTTCAGTACCCGGTATGGCGCGACCGACTGATTCTGGTTTGAGATCGGCTAAGGCAGGATTCAGATAGGCGCAACGAATGCACTCGGTCTGTCCGTGCATCTTGTATAAGCTTGCTTGCGGAAATAGCCGATGGATACCTGAGATAAATTCCACTGGCAATGCGGCGGCGGCGTTGGTCAGTATACGCACACTAGGGAAATGTAGTGATTGCTTGGCATCATGCGCCAACATCAGAGCGAAGACGGTCGGTACGCAGGCAAAGCTGGTTACCGCTTCGTCATTCATACATTTGAACACTTGTGCTGGATAGGTGAAGGAGCGTTCCAGTATTAGGGTTGCCCCCGCCCGCACCGCAGAAAACCACTGAAAAAGACCATAGCCGAAATTGAGCGGTAAAGCAGAAAATAGGCGGTCATCTTGTGTAAAACCCAGATATTCATTGATGCTATCCAACACAAACAACAGCGACTGGTGAGTGTGCATCACCCCCTTGGGGTCGCCAGTCGTGCCAGACGTGTAGATTAGTGCTGCCAAATCCAGAGTGATAGCGGATTGTAACGGCGGTGTGGTCGGCATATCGGCTAGTACTTCATCCAGATTTTCAACACCCGCTGGTAATCCTTTGGCTTCATGCGTACACAATATCTGCAAACTCGGCATCTGCTCTGCCACCGTACCAAACACTCTCGCGAGATGTGGTTCACTGAGCAGTACACGGGTGTCGGAATCATGCAGAATGAATGCCAATTTATCGCGTTTAGTTTGGGCATTGATGGCGACGAACACGCCACCTGCTAATAGCACACCGTAAATTGACGCAGCACATTGCCAAGTGTTGTCCATGAAAATTGCGACACGGTCACCACGGCGTACACCGCGTGTGTGCAAGGTATGGGCAAGGCGACAGGCGTAATGAGTTACCTCGAGGTAGCTCATGCGCACATCACCGACAACCAACGCGGTATGATCTGGATAGCTTGAAGCAGTAGCAAGCAAGGTATCTTGCAAGAGTCTGGTAATCACCAGTCTTCCTCAGGCGGCAATTAATTGTTTTCGCGTGATAAACGCGACCAAGTTATCCACCGAATCAAGATTGACGGGCAGCATTTCGTCGTCGTTTACTTTGATGCCAAAGGTGTCTTCGATGAACAGTATAATTTCCATAACGCCCGTGGAGTCTATGATGCCGCCGTCAAGAAAGGATTCGCTATCTTGCAAAGCCGACTCATCATCGGTGAAAAGCAGGTTACTCAAAATGTATTGTCGAATAGTATTTTTCATATTTATCTCCAGAATGGGTATTAGGTTTTATATAGAAGGGTAAGTAGTACCCGCTTCGCGGATAGTTTGAGAAAATTGTTCAATGAAAAAATAATGGCACAACTGTGTAGACAGCACGCCGACTAATGCCATGTTGTCTTTGTAGGCAATCGAGCTACCGCGCCGTGCTTTTTTAAGCAGAAAACCGACTTTTTGAGCATCAAAATAACCGTAGCGTTTGAGCTTTTCTTCGCTGAGCAAATCATCCACATAGGCGGGAGGATTGGTAGAGAAAAACGCAGGGATGTCTGGGGCGCGATATGGCTGTTTGTGACGTTCAAGAATTTGCCGGGGTAACTGGTTTTTCATGGCTTGCTTAAATAGATATTTCTCGTTGAGTACACGCATTTTCAGCCGTGGATTCAGACGATTGGCGAACTCAATAACACGGTGATCTAAAAACGGGAAACGCCCTTCCACTGAATTAGCCATTAACATACGGTCTCCCTGAGAACAGAGTAAATAGTCACCCATCAGCGTTTTAGCTTCCAAATATTGCGCACGGTTGAATGAATGCCAGTTGCCAAAAGCTGTCGGCAACTGCTCGCTTAATCGTGTTACTGCATCGTCACGCAATGCGGCGTTGAGTTCCTGCGAGAAAAAAACTTTGCACTGGGCGGTAGTAAACCAGCGGGTAAGATGGCTGAATCCAAACTGATTAGGATTGTCCAAACCAATACTGTAATAATTGCGCAAGTAGGCTTTAGCTTGAGCACCCGACGTTTCAAGATAGGGATACAGTTTCTTGAGCAGCAGAGGTCTCCATTCCGACTGCGGCTGTCTAGCCCAGAATTGGCGAATCTTGGCTTCTTTGAATAAGTCATAGCCGCCCAAAGCTTCATCCGCCCCTTCGCCAGTGAGAACGACTTTGTAACCTGAGGCGCGTACTAAACCAGACAATTGCCGCATAGGCGTGGGCGCAGTGCGTAAAATCGCTGTTTCGGCGTGAAAGATAGTGGCTGGAAAGTTTTCAGCAATGTCGCTGTTTTGGCAGAGTATTCGACTGTTTTCGACACCAAGATGGTCGATCATTTGCTTTTGAAAAACCGATTCATCTAGGGATTGATCTTCAAAGCCAATAGAGAAAGTTTTCAGTGGTGCATCTGAGTGACGACGGATGAGAGCCACTAACGCAGAGGAATCAAGTCCGCCTGAAAGATACGCACCAACAGGCACATCAGCACGCAGACGAATGCTGGTTGCATCGGCAAGTAAGTCGTACAACTGTTCTGCCAGTTCAGAATCCGAACCTTGGTGATAATCACTCTGTTCAGGAAAGCACCAGTCCCAATAAGTTGACTCACGCAACTGACCTTTTTCCACTACCAGCATGTGTCCAGGCGATAGTTGGAAAATATTTTCAAATAGGGTGTTAGGGCTACGCGGTGCCCAGAAAGTGAATGTCTGATCCAGTGCTGCTGGAGAGATGCGTGGTGCTTCGGATAATTGGGGTAATAACGCCTTGATTTCGGAAGCGAACAGCAGTCGCTCGCCTTGGCGCGTATAGAAAAGCGGTAAAATACCGACTCGATCGCGCACTAACAACAAACGTTGGCGGTTGCCATCCCAAAGAGCGATGGCAAATTGACCGTTCAGGTGTTGTACAAAATCGTCGCCATATTGCTCGTAGGCATGGACGATGACTTCGGTATCACTGTGGGAATGAAAGCAGTGTCCCTCTTTGAGCAAAGTCTTGCGTAATTCGATGTAATTGAATATCTCGCCGTTGAAGGTGACCCATACGGTCTTATCCTCGTTGTGCATTGGCTGAGCACCTCCGGCAAGGTCGATGATACTAAGGCGAGTATGACCTAAGCCAATGCGTTGATAGGGGTCAAGGTAGACACCACTGTCATCTGGACCACGATGACGCAACGCCGGCAACATGCTGCACACATCATGCTCACTAATTTTGGTCTGCATCGAAAGAGCAGCGATACCGGTAATTCCACACATGCGTATTTAAACCCTGATAGTGTCAAAAAAACTCCAGCAAAGCTGAAGGCTTTAGGTGTGAACCGTTCAAAGCAAGTTAACCTTCAGCCTGAATGTATTCAACAATGAATTTTAAAAGTTGTGATTCGCCCAATTCACTTGAGGATTAATCATAACTTTATAGATATTAGCTGAAAAAGTAGAAAAAACAATGGAGTATTAATAGGTAGAAAATGGGTATAAAAAATATCCAATAATCTTATACATGTTTTAAGGGTATTTCTAAAAATACCTTCTACTCACCGCGATTTTTGACGAGAAGTAATAGTGCTGAAATGTAATAATAACAATAAGTCCACTGATAGAGCTTCGACCCATGAAGTACCGCCAACCTGAATTATTTGACGTAGACGAAAAAGCTGTGCAACTGACCAAAATAGGTTATCCATTGGTGGAATAATTGAAAGCTAGGATAGACAGGAGCGCGTTTCGGACGGGTAAAGTAAGGCGGGTGCTAAGCCGTTCGATGTGGTGCTGATGTTCAAGATTTTGGTGCTTCAACAACTGTACACAAATCGGATGATGGCATCGAATATCAGATTTGGAATCATTTCAACTTTATGCGTTTTCTGGGTTTGCACACGAAGATCGAATACTGAATTCGAAAACAAGGAGGAATTTACTGTTAACTTATTGATTTTTATATAAATATTTATAGGGGAACGGTGTTCGTACCCCCCCTAAATCGCTATTTTATGATTATGAATCAATATGTTATTTCTTAGCTTAATAGTTGTAACGTTTCGCGTGGGAATGGAGAAACATTTTGTGTTATCCTATTCCGTTGTGTTTTTCATAGATTCCCCTGTCACTTTATGCGAACTCGCGTTAAAATTTGCGGTTTTACCCGTGTCGAAGAAGCTGTTTATGCGGCTCATAATGGCGTAGATGCCATCGGTTTGGTGTTTTACGCACCAAGTCCACGCAACGTGACTATTGAACAGGCGATTAACATCACTAATGCCCTGCCTGCTTTTACTACCGTAGTGGCGTTGTTTGTCGATGAAACTGAGGCAAAAATCCGCGAAGTGTTAAAACACGTTTCGATTGATTGTTTGCAATTTCATGGTGATGAATTGGCAAGCGCGTGTCGGCTTTATGGTAAACGTTATATTAAAGCAGTGAGAATGCAGCCAAATACCGATATTGCCCAGCTGACTGAGCAGTATCATGATGCCACAGGTTTATTGCTGGATGCGTATCATGCCGATGCTAAAGGCGGCACGGGGCATTCATTTGATTGGGATTTAATTCCTAAACACTGTGCATTACCCATTATTTTGGCAGGTGGTTTGGATGAAACCAATGCTAAAAAAGCCATACAAACAGTACGACCTTACGCGCTCGATGTTAGCAGCGGCGTGGAATCAAGCAGAGGCATTAAGGATGCCCTGAAAGTAGCAGCATTTATACAACAAGTTAATGAGAGTGATAGAGAAATAACATGACCGAAAAATATAATATGCCCGATGTGCGGGGACATTTTGGCCCTTATGGCGGCTTGTTCGTTGCAGAAACATTGATTCCACCTATTCAGGAATTGAATGCCGCTTATCAGCAGTATTTGCATGATCCTGAATTTATCGCCGAACTTGATGCTGATTTACAGCATTATGTGGGTCGTCCCTCACCTTTATATTATGCAGAGCGTTGGAGTCGTGAATTAGGCGGGGCACAGATTTATTTAAAACGTGAAGATTTGAATCACACCGGTTCGCATAAAATCAATAATACGGTCGGACAAGCACTGCTCGCTAAACGCATGGGTAAAACCCGCATTATTGCGGAAACAGGCGCGGGTCAACACGGTGTTGCGACAGCGACAGTGGCAGCACGTTTAGGTTTGGAATGTGTGGTTTATATGGGCGCGGTCGATGTTGCCCGTCAGTCATTAAATGTGTATCGCATGAAGTTATTGGGCGCAACTGTCGTGGCAGTTGAGTCGGGTTCTAAAACGCTGAAAGACGCGCTGAATGAAGCGTTGAGAGATTGGGTGACTAACGTTGATAATACCTTTTATATTATCGGTACGGTCGCAGGTCCACACCCCTACCCTGCTATGGTCAGAGATTTTCAAGCGATTATTGGTCGTGAAGCCAAACAACAATGTTTAGCGCAAGCAGGACGTTTGCCTGATGCGTTAGTCGCCTGTGTCGGCGGCGGTTCTAATGCAATTGGTTTATTTTATCCGTTTATTGATGACGAATCGGTTAAATTAATTGGTGTCGAAGCAGCCGGTGATGGCATAGAAACAGGCAGACATTCCGCGCCGTTGTGTGCAGGTAAACCGGGCGTATTACACGGTAACCGTACTTATTTAATGGCGGATGAAGACGGTGAAATTATTGAAACCCATTCAATTTCCGCAGGTTTGGATTACCCCGGTGTTGGTCCTGAACACGCGTGGCTAAAAGATACCGGTCGAGCGCAATACGTTAATATTACTGATACCGAAGCTTTAGAAGGTTTTCATGCCTTAACCCGTATGGAAGGTATTATTCCCGCGTTAGAATCCGCTCATGCAATGGCATACACCATGAAACTCGCACCCACTATGCGCAAAGATGAAATTATCATTGTCAATTTATCAGGTCGTGGCGATAAAGATATGCAAACGATGGCAAAACGTGAGGGGATAGAATTATGAGCCGATTAGCAGCAACTTTTGCAGAGTTGGAAAAAACAGGTCGTAAAGCATTAATTCCGTTTATTACCGCAGGTGATCCACAGCCTGATTTTACCGTGCCGATGATGCACGCAATGGTTGAAGCGGGTGTAAATGTGATTGAATTAGGTGTGCCGTTTTCTGATCCGATGGCAGATGGTCCCGTGATTCAACGTGCCAGTGAACGCGCTTTAGACCATAAAATGAGTTTAAGAAAAACGCTGGCTATCGCGGCAGAATTTCGTAAAACCAATCAAACCACCCCTGTCGTACTGATGGGTTATTTGAATCCTATCGAAGCAATGGGTTATGAAGCCTTTGCTAATGCGGCGCAAGCGGCTGATATTGATGGCGTATTAACGGTTGATTTACCACCCGAAGAAGCAGAAGAATGTACTGCGCTATTGAAAGCACGCGGTATAGACCCCATCTTTTTGCTAGCCCCCAATAGTACCGATGAGCGCATTGAAAAAATGGACGCATTGGGTAGTGGTTATCTCTATTATGTATCGCTCAAAGGTGTGACAGGTGCAGGACATTTGAACACCGCCGATGTGGAACAAAAACTGCTACAAATTAAAGCTCATACTAAGTTACCTGTCGGTATCGGTTTTGGTGTTAAAGATGCCGTCACTGCTAAGACATTAGCAACTTTAGGTGATGGTGTGGTGGTTGGTAGTGCATTGATTAGTAAAATTGAAGCGAATTTGGACAATCCAGAACGCGCTAAAAATGAAATTTGTGAGTTGTTATCGTCCATGCGACTGGCAATGGATAGCGAAGGAGCATAGAGATGAGTTGGTTTAAAAATTTAGTCCCGTCAACCATTAGAACCGATGGTTCTAACAAAAAAGTGACTGTACCCGAAGGTTTATGGAATAAATGCCCTAGCTGTAATGCGATTCTTTACAATCTTGAGCTGGAAAAAAATTACAGTGTTTGCCCAAAATGTGAATATCACTTACGGATTTCAGCGCGGACCCGATTAAATTTATTTTTAGATGAACAAGGACGTGAAGAAATTGCTAAGCACATTAAACCTATCGACCCTCTAAAATTTAAAGACAGTAAAAAATATAAAGACCGCATTAGCCAAGCTCAAAAACAAACTAAAGAACATGACGCATTAGTGGTGATGAAAGGTCAACTGCATGGTCAAGATGTCGTTGTTGCCGCGTTTGAATTCAGTTTCATGGGGGGGTCTATGGGGTCTGTCGTCGGTGAAAAGTTTGTCCGTGGCGTGAATAAAAGCGTTGAATTAGGTATTCCATTCATCGTATTCACTGCCAGTGGTGGTGCGCGTATGCAGGAATCACTGTTTTCGTTATTTCAAATGGCAAAAACTAGCGCGGCACTCACTAAACTATCGGTGAAGGGTATTCCCTATATTTCTTGTATGACTGACCCAACAATGGGCGGTGTTTCTGCCAGTTTAGCCATGTTAGGTGATATTAATATTGCTGAACCGAATGCGTTAATCGGCTTTGCAGGTCCTCGTGTCATTGAACAAACGGTGCGCGAAAAATTACCTGAAGGTTTTCAACGCAGTGAATTTTTACAAGAACACGGTGCAATCGATATGATTATCGATAGACGTGAAATGCGCGATAAATGTGCCAGTATTTTAGCGATGTTAATGGCAAGTAAATCACTAAGCACTGAGTCAGAATTAATGGCTGTTGCCATCGAAGAGACTGAATTACTTCCTGAACAAGAAGCAACGCGCTAGTCCGTCCCTATTATTTATTCATTCATGATGCACTTTGAATCGTTACGAGACTGGCTGGCTTGGCAAGAAAGCTTACATCCTTTAACGATAGACTTGGGATTGGAACGTGTGGTGAAGGTGTTTCATAGCCTTAACCCTAATTACGCCAAACCACCGACCATTACCGTTGCTGGCACCAATGGTAAAGGCTCTTGTATTGCTACACTTGAAGCCATTTACAGAGCGCAGGGTTATCGTGTGGGTGCATACACCTCACCGCACATTCTAAAATACAACGAACGTATTAAAATAGACGGTGTGCCGGTATCGGATGAACTAATTTGTGAGGCATTTTCAAAAATAAACACCGCGCGTGGCGATACCTCATTAAGTTATTTTGAATTTGGCACCCTCGCCGCACTGGAACTATTTGCACAGGCACAGGTCGATGTACAATTGCTTGAAGTCGGTTTAGGCGGAAGATTAGATGCCGTCAATATGATAGACCCCGATATTGCCATCATCAGCAGTATCGGTATTGACCATATTGATTGGTTAGGTGAAACCCGCGAAGCCATAGGATGGGAAAAATCAGGTATTTTTCGAACAGCCGTACCTGCGGTTATCGGCGACTTAGACCCTCCCGCTTCATTAGTAAAGAACGCGCTGGACAAAAACACACCTATTTATTGCATCGGCAAAGATTTTGACTATAAAAAACAGCTAACAGGGTGGCATTGGTTTTCTGGTGCTAAGTCTATTGATTTGCCGAATCCAGTGTTAAAAGGTGAACACCAATATCGTAACGCCTCAGCGGTTATTTTTGCGGTCACGGCGTTAGCAGAGCGTTTGCCCGTCAGCGAAACAGCCATACAGCAAGGTCTTACCAATGTACATTTATCAGGACGCTTTCAATTAATTGAAGGTGAAATTCCGGTATTATTAGATGTAGGGCATAACCCAGAGGCCGTTAAAACGCTGGTTGAGTATCTCATCACTACCTTCCCTGAAAAACGTATACACGCTATTTTTTCAATGATGAAAGACAAAGACATCGCCAGCGTTCTTGAAATTATGCACCCCGTGATTCACGATTGGTTTTTCGTGCCGTTGACCAACCCTAGAGTCGCAACAGAATCGATGATGCGTAGAATTTTTTCACAAAGCTCGGTTGCTAATGTATCCTTTGGCTTTACTGATTTTGCGAAAGCATACCAAGCGGCAAAAATGCAGTCACAAAAAGGTGATCTACTGTTGGTTTTCGGATCTTTTCTTTTGGTATCCGATTGTTTAATAAATTTGAGAGAAAGTGAGTTGACAAAATGAATCCAGAGTTAAAACAACGGTTGATTGGTGCAGCAGTTGTGACCGCACTAGCGACTATTTTTATTCCTATGCTGTTT
>NQJH01000154.1 GCA_002256685.1 Methylococcaceae bacterium NSP1-2
GCAAATCTCAAAAACACAAAAGGTTAAGACGGCGATATAATTTTTCGCTGTATTGTATATCAAATAGAGGTGTTTGAGCTTTGCAATCGAAGTCGAGTAACCATTATGGCAAACAGTAGCACTACTGTTCTACGGTCACAAATGCCATTTTTGAAATGCCTGCATGTTGCACAGATGCCATTAATTCAGCAACTTTGCCATAAACAACGCTTTGGTCAGCGTGTAAATGCACTGCCATTTCTGGATTTTTGGCAAGCTCGGCTTTTAAAGCGACTTCTAAATCAGCGAGATTGGCGTAGGGGGTTTTGCTGTCGTTAATGCTGAGGGTAATGGCATTTTTATCATCTATGTACAATTGAAAGGGTTGATCTTTAATGTCTTCTGTCGTTTCAGCTGTTTCGGGTAGTTTCACATGTACGGATTGCGTTACTAACGGCGCGGTGACTAATAAAATAATCACCAACACTAACATCACATCCACTAGCGGTGTGACGTTGATTTCACTCATTGCTTCTGAGCTTTCGCCCTGTGGTTTGAATGCCATGATTAATCCTTATTAAAAACGTTGTGCATAAAGCTAGCGACAAAATTTTCTAGCCCAACACGTTGTTGTTTGACGTTGCGTAAAAACATATTGTATGCCAACACAGCGGGAACAGCGACGGCGATACCAATAGCGGTTGCCACTAATGCGTCACCAATAGGCCCTGCAACCACTTCCAAACTGGTTGAACCACTGGCAGTGATTTGGTGCATGGCGTGCATGATACCCAATACCGTACCAAATAAACCCACAAAAGGCGCGGTACTGCCAATACTTGCCAATATCGTTAAGCCGCCTTCCATCGAGTGTTGTTCTTTTTGCATTTGTACCAGTAGCGCGTGTTCTAACAACTCTTCGGGTTTACCATGAAATTTTAGGCTTTTACCCATTTTTAAAGTGCTTTCGCGTAACCAGTTAAAGCCTGTGCGTGCAATACGCGCTTCTGGACCTCTAAACACAGTGTCGGGTAATTTTTCAGCCGTTGTTAAATCAGCCGCATCCCAAAATGCCTCGTCAAATTTGTTATTGTATGAGCTGTTTTTACTGAGTTGCCAGATTTTAAATAGAATCAGCGTCCACGTTAAAACTGAAAAAACGTAGAGCGTGTATTTTGTGCCATCAATAATGGTCTCAGCATGTGCAACATGATCGAGCATTTGTTTTTCTCCTTAATGTATATTTAAAAAATTAATTGTGTAATATGAAGTTGATTGGTACATGCTCCGTACTGGCAACCGTTGTCTCACCTCGTTTTACGGGGACAAAATGCCATGCTTTCACAGCGTCAACCGCCGCTTGATCCAATACGTCATGTCCGCTACTTTGCGCGACCGTCACTTGCTCGCTATCACCCTTTGCGGAAACCAGTACTTTTAATATCACCTTACCCTGCCAACCCTGACTACGCGCCACACTGGGATATTTCGGCTTAGGGTTATCGCTATAATTCGCACCTACTGATACCTGAGTAAAAACGGGCGGTGTTGGTGTTAGCTCAACAAGATTCGCATGTAACGATTGGATCAAAAAAGGTGCAGGTATCGATACCACTACCGCCAATATTAACAATAAGTCACGATAGGTTTGGCTTATCCAAGAGGCGATTAATAGAATAATCACCAAGCCCCCTATCAGATAAACCAATGGCGTGGAGATAATTTCGTTCATGCGTTTCGTATCATTAAAATTAATTGTCTAACTTAAAGTTAATCGGTACATTCACAGTACTGGCAACAGCAGTATCGCCGCGTTTAGCAGGTGTAAAACGCCAGCCTTCCACCGCATTAACCGCCGCTTCATCCAATACGTCATGTCCACTACTTTGCACCACCGTCACTTCTTCACTATCACCATCAGCGGAGACGCGTACCCGCAATATCACTTTACCTTCCCAGCCTCGACTACGCGCCACACTTGGATATTTCGGTTTAGGGTTAGAGGCGTAATTCGCCCCTACCGATGCTTGAGTGGTTTTTTGCGGTGCTGGTTGCGCTGGTCTACTTTGTTGACTAACGGCAGGCGCGGCTTTAGATGGTGCTGGTGTAGCAATAGGCATAGGGTTAGTCACAGGCAAAGGACTTGGCTCTTTTGCAACTTGTCTCAGTATGGGTTCAGTCTTAGGAATCACCGGTTTTTTAATCACGGGTTTAGGCTTAACCACCGGCTTGGGTTTTACAATAGGCTTAGGGGGCGGCGGAACCGGTTTAGGTGGAATGATGGGTTTAGGTGGCTCAACCATCGGCAGCGGTGGTGCTACATCGGCGACAGGCAATGGCACAGCCACTAACGTCACTTCCATTATTGTTTCTGGTTTTGCTATCGGGGTAGGTGCAGCTAAGTTTATCAAGTAAGCACCGCCTATATGTAGCAACAGCACTAAGACTAATAACAAGCCCATCATAGTCTGAGGTTGCTCTTCACCTGTCAATGTCTCAAACCATGAATATTTTTTTGCCATCATCGGTGATACCGTATTATTCAACAAATACATTATAGAAATTATTACCTTCTCTTAGGTGCATTGACACGCTTATATTTCTTAACACAAGACGCAATTGCCACGCAGTTCATATAAATAGTTTACCCTCAACACAGTACCTATTTTACCGTACTCAATGCTGATTAAGCCACTCTAGCCACGCGCCCATTGTGTGTTCTTGGGTTGCTGATAATTGCAATACTTCGATAGCTGGATTAATGCGTTTGGCAAATTCGATACAGCGATCCACATCAAAATTGGTATAAGGCAACAAGTCGATTTTATTGATAATCATCAAATCAGCGGCATGAAACATATCAGGATATTTCAGTGGTTTATCATCGCCTTCCGTCACTGATAACACCACCACTTTATGCGCTTCGCCTAAATCAAACGAAGACGGGCAAACTAAATTGCCAACATTTTCTATCGCCAATAAACTGTTATCAGGCACCTTTAATGACTGCACCGCATGACCGATGTCATGGGCATCTAAATGACAGGCTTTACCGGTATTAATTTGCAACGCAGCAACACCGGTCGCACGAATTCTATCGGCATCCAAATCAGTTTGTTGATCGCCTTCTATCACAAAAATAGGGCGAGTATTTTTTAATGCGTTAATAGTAGCGACTAATAACGTAGTTTTACCTGCACCCGGACTTGAAACAAAATTCAGCGCGAAAATACCGTGTTGTTGAAAATACTGGCGATTTTGTTCCGCATAACCGTCATTTTTTGCCAATATATCTTGCTCAACACGCACCAAACGTTCACCATGCGTCTCCTGCGCGTGGCTATGTGAATGTTTATCATCATGATGGTGATGATGAGGTTTGAGAGGGGAAAGCTTAGATGAACCACAACCGCAAATACCGCACATACACACTCCTAAATAACGATTAATTCTTTAATACGCATCGATTGACCTTGCAACACCGTTACGCCAAAACTACCGCAATGATGACACGGGTCATGCAATGTCTCTAATAAAACTTGTTGCTGGCATTTCGGACAAATGCCCTGCCCTGCTATTTTGATAATGACTAATTCCGCGTGTTCTGCCAAGGAGTTTTTCATCACCACCTCAAAACCAAACCGTAGCGCGTCCGCTTCAACACACGATAATGCACCAATTTCTAACACCACTTGTTTAACTTGCTGAAAGCCTTGTTGTTTAGCCTGAGTCTCTAGCGTTTCTAACACACTTTCTAGTAGGGAGATTTCATGCACGGGCGTACGCCTGCCACGCAGTCAACGTCGGTTGTGCTAATAATTTCTCCACAAAAATAATCGCTTGCCGCAAACTCTCTGCCGCTGTTTCCGATAATCCATCGCCTAATTCAAACTGCACAGCCTGCATAGTCAGTAAAAAACACGGTGGCGGCGCGACTTTTTCAATGTCTTGATAAACCTGCATCACTGAGGCGGGATTCATCGCATGAGTGGTATAACTATTATCACAGATGGGGTGTAATTGACTAAAAGCAAGGGGCTGAGTATTGGCAACTGACGCATCAGCAAATAACACCAGTTGCCGCTGTTTTAAATCCAGCGCGTGTTCGATTTGCAACTGAAAATCCGTTAATAATTCAACGTCTTGCAAACAGTCATCGGGTAACTGTTCTAATAATAACGGTCCTAACGCATCATCACCGCGACTGGGATTACCGTAGGCTAATAATAAAATCGGTTTGCTAAACATAGTAGGAATTATCATCGTTAGTCCAAGTTACCTCATATCACTAAATAGAAAGGATTGCTCGGAGTGTTGGTTGTGACGATTGTAATGCACATTGACCTCACCTATCAGATGAAATTTATTATGCTCATTTAATACAGAGCGTCACTACCATTAAGTTAAGAATTATTATTGTGTTCGTAGGTGCGGATTTATCCGCACTGTGCGCATGAAAATGAGTTGTTGTTTGCGTAAAAAATAACAACGTTAGAATCTTGTTTTTATAATTCTAGCGGGAAAACATCAATTGCTTATAATAATTATTGAGCGTACATGATTATTCGCCACGTTGTGTATTAATGTAGGATAAGTAGAACGTAGTGAAACCCATCATTTGCGGTTTAGCCTTACTACGCGACTTACAATCTCAATAGCCACATGAAACCAGAATATACAGCAGAGTTTCGTTTCTACGCGGAACTGAACGATTTTTTGCTAGCAGGACAACGCAAGCAAACGCTACCCTATCATTTTAGCGGTCATCCAGGAATCAAAGACCCTATTGAAGTTTTTGGTGTGCCGCACACTGAAGTAGCGTTAATCATCGTCAATGGTCAGGCGGTGGGGTTTAACTATCAGCTCCAGACTGGCGATCGTGTTGCGGTCTATCCGACGTTTAAAAATCTGGACATCAGTTCTGTATCTAAACTGCGTGAAAAAATCTTGTGCAAACCCCGTTTCATTATGGACGTGAATCTGGGCAAACTTGCCAAACGGATGCGTCTGTTGGGTTTTGACTGCCTTTATCGCAATGATTATAAAGATGTGGAAGTAGCGAATATTTCGGTAAGTGAGCAGCGTGTCGTGTTGACCCGTGATCGGCGGCTTTTGTACGCCAAGCAGATCAGCCACGGCTATTGGGTGCGGTCGGTCGAGGTCGACTGATTTGCAACGGTGTTCTGAAGTCCGTCGCCAAAGCCGATGTTCTGGCGCGTCTCGAACCCAAGACCAAACTTTATTATGAAGATTTCTATCAATGTAGCGAGTGCCAGCGCGTCTACTGGAAAGGCTCACATATAGACAATATGCGGCAACGCTACGGTGTTTTTCTAGCCCTGTAAGTTTTTACGCACGTCGTACGAATTCCCGCTACTTGTTTGCTAGTTGCCACTGTTTTAAATCCAGCGCGTGTTCGATTTGAAGCTGAAAATTGGTTAATAATTCCACCGCTTGCAAACATGCGATGGGTAATTGTTCCAATAACAACACGCCCAGCGCGTCATCGCCACGACTGGGATTGCCGTAGCCTAGTAATAAAATGAGTTTAGGCGTAGTCATAATTACTTTATAGTTCCCACGCTGGAGCGTGGGAACGATGTGAAGTTTTCCTAACTGATGTTTAATTTGCATTTCCCAAAC
>NQJH01000011.1:0-14781 GCA_002256685.1 Methylococcaceae bacterium NSP1-2
TTCACCTATGAGTCGGAAGAAGTGGTTCGAGACCCCCGACAGGATGTCAGCTAGTGATAGCTGCATCTAAAGGTTAGAGGTGCTCGTTCCAAGTGTAATGTTGTTTTAGAATTAAAGTACTGCTTCTACGTTTTTGACTACATTTTCAACGGTGAAGCCGAACTCTTTAAACAGTTGTGGTGCTGGTGCTGATTCGCCAAAACGATCAAGACCTACGATTTTGCCGTTAGTACCGACATATTTCCACCATAAATCAGTCACACCTGCTTCTACCGCTACACGTTTAGTGACAGCAGATGGAAGTACAGATTCACGGTAATCCGCATCTTGAGCATCAAAAATGTTAGTAGAAGGCATTGAAACTACGCGAATTTTCTTACCTTTTGCTGCCAGTTCATCCGCTGCTTTTAAAGCCAGTTCAACTTCAGAACCTGTTGCAATAATAATTGCATCAGCTTGACCATCCGTGTCTTTCAACACATAGCCACCACGAGAGATAGCCGCAATTTGTGCATCAGTACGCGGTACATGTGGCAAATTTTGACGTGAGAAAACTAACACAGAAGGACCGTCTTTACGTTCTAAAGCTGCTTTCCATGAAACAGTCGTTTCAACTGCATCACAAGGTCTCCAAACGTGCATACCTGGAATTAGACGCAAAGTAGCCGTTTGTTCAACAGGTTGATGTGTCGGACCATCTTCACCTAGACCGATAGAGTCATGGGTATAAACGAAAATTGAACGAATTTTCATCAATGAAGCCATACGCAACGCATTACGCGCGTACTCTGAGAACATCAAGAAAGTTGCACCAAATGGAATTACGCCGCCATGCAGTGCTAATCCATTCATGATAGCGGACATACCAAATTCGCGTACACCATAGTTGATGTAGTTAGCATCAGGTTTATTCGCCCGCATAGGCTTATAACCTTTCCACTCAGTCATGTTAGAACAACCTAAGTCCGCAGAACCACCAAAAATTTCTGGCAATAGATTCGCAAAACCTTCAATGGCTGCTAATGATGACAAGCGAGTTGCAGTCGTTTTAGCTTCTGCATTGACTGCTGCTACAAACGCATCCGCATCTGCTGCCCAGCTTGCAGGTAAATCACCCGCCATACGACGCTCGTATTCAGCAGCTAATTCAGGATGTGCCGCTTGGTAAGCTGCAAATTTTTCATTCCATTCTGCTTCTGCTTTAGCACCTTTGGCTTTAGCATCCCAACCTGCATACACATTTTCTGGAACAACAAATGCTTCGTGATCCCAACCTAATGCTGCTTTAGTTAGATTAACTTCTTCTTGACCTAAAGCTGCACCGTGACAAGCATGAGTGCCAGCTTTGTTTGGTGAACCAAAACCAATAGTAGTTTTGCAGCAAATCATAGTCGGTTGATCAGTCATGGCTTTCGCCAGTTTCACAGCCTTGGATATTGCAACAGGATCATGACCATCAACGTCAGCAATAACGTGCCAGCCATAAGCTTCAAAACGTTGTGGTGTATTATCAGTAAACCAGCCTTCAACGTGACCATCAATAGAAATACCGTTATCATCCCAGAATGCAATTAGATTGCCCAAGCCTAATGTGCCAGCTAATGAACAAGCTTCGTGAGAGATACCTTCCATCAAACAGCCGTCACCTAAGAATACATAAGTGTGGTGATCAACGATTTTGTGTCCATCTCTGTTAAATTGTGCTGCTAATGCTTTTTCAGCAATTGCCATACCGACGGCATTAGTAATACCTTGTCCTAAAGGACCTGTAGTTGTTTCTACACCAGGTGCGTAACCGTATTCAGGGTGACCTGCGGTTCTGGAATGCAGTTGGCGGAATTGTTTTAAATCTTCAATAGAGAGATCATAACCTGTCAGGTGCAACAATGAATAAATCAACATTGAACCGTGACCATTAGATAACACAAAACGGTCACGATTTGACCATTTTGGGTTAGTTGGGTTGTGTCTCATGTAGTCGTTCCACAGGACTTCGGCGATGTCCGCCATGCCCATTGGTGCGCCTGGATGTCCAGAATTTGCTTTTTGTACTGCATCCATGCTTAAAGCGCGTATGGCGTTCGCTAGTTCTCGGCGCAAAGTCATATTTTTCTCCTACTTGTTAATAATCTAATGTGTGACTTATCAGTCTTATCGACTTTGTCACTGTATTTTTGATGTTTGGCTTGAAACAGAGCTAGAGAACGAGTGGTTATCATCACCACTCGCCCCTAAAGTGTTACTACTCTAAGTTAGCGTGTCTTTCTCTCATTATTTCTTCAGGAATTCCTTTTTCCCATATTATGTGCGAGATTAATGCTTCCAAAAAGCATAAGGTGGACAATTCAAATACTGTCCCCATTGGCATTCCCACAACTTTACCATACAGCTCTTGTTTTCCAATTTGGAACACACCATCGGCTAAATCACCAATGGTTGAACTGGCTTTCGCAGAGATCAACACGATGTTAGCACCGACTTTTTTAGCATTTTTGGTGAATGCTATCAGTTGCTCAGTTTCTCCAGAACCAGAGATAATGACCAACAGGTCACCTGCTTTAATACTCGGCGTTACAATCTCACCAACTACGCTGACATCATAACCACCGTGTACTAATCGCATGGCAAAAAAGTTGCCAACCAACTTGGAACGCCCAGCACCTGCAATAAAAATACGCTTGGCTTTGTCGAGCATTTCAGTCATTTTTACAGCATACGAATCGTCTGTTGCATCGAGAATTTCTGAAATTTTGCCTATGACAAGCTGTTGATTTTGTTGCTGATACATAGCTTTTCCTTTATACAGCGTCAACCAATTCGCGGATTTCTTGCGCGGCTGTAGCAGGGCAAGGTGCGCCATAAATTGCTGCACCAACAACGATGATGTTCGCGCCAGCTCTGACTACGTCTTGAACGGTTGAAGCTTTGATACCGCCAGCAACTGAAATTCTGACTGGTAAGCCTAATTCAGCAATTGCATTTAAGTCAGCAAAAGGTGTGTGACCTGCTGCTTGTGCGTCCAAACCTGTGTGGATACCCATAATTTGCGCGCCAGCTTCAACAGTTGCACGAGCGCAAGCGACTTTGTCTTCAACATTAATCAAGTCAATTTGAGCTTCTGCACCGTGTGCATTTGCAGCTTTAATAACACCTTGACAAGTTGCAAGACCAGATACGCCTAAAACTGTACAAATATCAGCACCTGCTGCGTAGAAAGGTGTCGCTTCGTATTCGCCAGCATCCATTGTTTTTAAGTCAACTAATAAAAGATGGTTCGGGAATCTTGCTCTCAATTCTTTAACTAAGTTGATGCCGTTGTGTTTGATACAGGGAGTTCCGATTTCGAAAATATCAACGTGAGGTGCTACTAAGGTAGCAAGGTTTACTGTTGCATCGAAATCCAATGAATCTAATGCCATTTGTATTAACGGTCTTGCCATGATAAATGCTCCGAAGGGTTATAATTAGTTTATTTTTAATTGCATAGTTATGAGTTTCATAGACAAAATAGCCTATGATCCTCTAAACGCTTCAACGCAAACTGCTGACATGGTCTACCATTTCAGTCTGACATTCACTCTGCGTTCGTATAGCACTGCTAACTCTCAGTGCTTCTTCTAAAATAGAAGTGTTTGCATTATAAGCGATACCTTAGCATTATCAATGCTAACGTTTTAGGTAAACTGATCGCTTGTGTTTTGTATTTCTTCGTTATATTTTTGGTTTTTATGAAAGTAAATAACTTGTTTTGCGGGCATAACTGTAAAGTAGAAAGGGGACGGATGTCAATGCCCAATACTCAATGAACAAAGCCCCTCGCTAGTGCAGTCGCAGTACAAAATACAAATAGTTTATAAAATCATGACATTATCAAGTTCTTTTTCGCCATTGTTTGGTTTTGCAGCTATCAGTTGCTTGTTTTTATTAAGTAATTCACCCACTGTTTGCCTCATTGTAATGTTGTTTTCGCCGATAGTTTTAGGCGGTGCAGTCTATAGGCTTAGTTTTGAATGCCAGCGTTTTCTATGCAGTTGTTAGCTTATTTCTACTAACAACCTAGTCATTATATTTTCAGCTTGCGGTAAATAACCGCCACCAAATAAATTTAGATGGTTCAAAATGTGATACAAATTGTAAAGTGATTTCCTCACACGATAGCCACTATCTAAAGACCAAACATCTTGATAAGCCGCATAAAAGTCTCGCCCAAAACCACCGAATAATTCCGTCATAGCTAAATCCGCTTCTCTGTCGCCATAATAGCAAGCAGGATCAAAAATCACAGGATTGCCTTGTTTATCGGTTGCTGCATTACCTGCCCATAAATCACCATGTAATAATGAAGGTGATGGCACATAGGTAGTAAAAAATACCGCTAGTTCACCACAAAGCCTTTCACCTAGCCTTTGCAAACGTCCCTCGTAACCATTTTTTGCTGCCAGTTGTAATTGAAAACCCAAGCGTTGTTCACGCCAAAAACTTAACCAATCATGACTGCGATTATTAGTCTGTAAGGTGCTGCCAATAGTATTGTCACGATGCCAACCAAAATAGGGTTGAGTTTGCTGATGTAAATAAGCCAGTTGCTGTCCTAATAAACGCTCTGAAGCGATAGTAGAACGCCCTAATTCAAGATATTCCAACACCAAAAATGAATGCGTATTGTTTTGCCCGTAAACCACAGGCGTAGGTACGCGCAATGTTTTTGTACCAGCTAATTCCTGCAAGCCTGTAAATTCAGCCGCAAACATTGCCGCTAACTCAGGGCGATTGAGTTTAACAAAATAACTGTGATTCCCATCTTGCAAGCGAAAAGCGGCATTAATGTCACCACCTGACAGTGAGTGCACGATACGAGCAGTAAAGTCTTGTCCTGTCGCTACCGTGATCTGTTTCGAGATAATGCTCCAGTTCATCGATGACCTATCTTATCTAACCTGTGTTTGACATAAAAAAGCAGTCTTTTTAAAAGTTATTCATAGCCAAATGCTTTCAAAAAAAGTCGCCTGAAATAATTTTACATCAACTTTTTATCAGGGTACGAACTTTTACCTCTCGCTATAAATTTTTTGCGTTATTAAACATTTAAATGGGTTTATTACATTTATAGATATATACGTCGAATTTCATCGTTTTACTTAACAAACTGGTTTTTTTAATATGCTGAGCAAGCGATTTTTTTTGTTTTCTCAGTTTTTTATTTAAAGACCGATTTAGCTAAAAAATATAACTCATTAACTAAATTATGAAGACAGCATTATGCAGTATAAGAAAAAAATGGATTTACCGTTTATACCCGCAAAGCAACTATGGTTCGCTTTATTAATGATTTCACAACCTTACGCCCACGCTGATAACACTGACTCTCCTTACTTTAAAGGCGGGAGAGTTGAAGCTTTCTACGACCGTAAAGATAACGGAGATTTTCAAGTTAACAGTGAGCTATGGACTCCCGTTTTTAAAGGCGGTTATGGTGCGCTGATTTCTGAAACAGGTGGTCAAGATACTCATTATTTTGGTGGTTTTGCTCGTCCTTTATTAACCAGTCCCGAATATGGTGATTTAATTTTGGGAGCGCAAGAGATACTCAAAGGCGGCGTTAAACAAACTGAGGCGCAAGGTGAATATCGTCTGCCATTCGGTTTGGGAATTGGCGGTGGATTTGCCGACCGACAATACAGTGGTCAGGATATTAAATTTGCCAAAATCTCCTATCGAAACGAATGGAAAGATATTAAATACATATTATCTACTCAATGGCAAAGTTATCAAGGGAAGAGTTCTCCAGGTGGCTACGTTGCTGTGTATAACAAACAATTGATGGCGACGTGGGGCAGTGACGGTGAGCAATGGCGTAGCACGTTTGGTTATGTTGCACCTGACCAAGGACCCGACAAAATTCGTCCAGCTCTCGAAGTATTTTATGTCGATAATTCGATTGGTAACTTTAATGGTTCTAAAGACTTAATGGTGACGGGTAGTTTAGGTTTTCGTAAAGGATTTTTAAGTCATGAAGCACGACTAGGGCGAGCAATGGGACCGACTGGCTTGGAGTTCGGCAATCCGTTAGGCTTTTTAAGTCCTACTTTTAACCGCCGTCTAACTGCATGGGAAGTCGGCGACTTGGTCAATTTTCGTTTTATTCACTCAACCTTACCTAATTATGGTCGTGTTGAGACTTTGGAAACGGCTATTTATCCAACGCAATTTTTTGGAGATAAAAGTCTGCTTAGTGCTTTGTTTGTGGGGGTTGGTGTGACTAGCCCGAATCCTGGGAAAGATGGTCTCAGCGGTTTGTTTGGTTATCACAAACGCATTAACAATTTTGAATCCAGCTTACGCGTGCAACACGATTTTGATCGTGATGATACCACCCTCTTTTTTAACGCGATTCAGTGGTTGTAATTTACAACATTCTCAATTCTAAATTTCAGGAGTTAAAAATTTTATGTCTCATATAGTTGCATTGGCAGGCAGTACTGCCGAAGAGTCAAAATCAACCGATTTACTAAAACGTTTGCTCGGTTATGTCGAAGAGCATGGGATTTCGACCAAGCTTATTTCCGTGCGTGACATTCCTCCGAATGAATTGATTTATGGTGCGCCAAAGAATAGTCCGCACCTAAAGGAAGTTACCGAACACATTGAACGTGCAACGGGGATTATCGTTGCAACACCTATTTATAAAGCCTCGTATAGCGGTGCTTTAAAAGCTTTTTTAGATTTGCTGCCAGAAAAATCTTTAGTTGGCAAAGTTGTGTTACCGATTGCGACAGCGGGGTCTTCGAAACACTTGCTTGCGATTGATTATGCGTTGAAACCCGTCTTGTCTTCTTTAGGTGCAACACAAATACTCAGTGGTTTTTTTGTTTCCGATAATCAGCTTCAAAGAGATAAAAACGGTCACTTGCTACTAGACAATGAAAGCGAATTACGATTTGAAGAGCAAGTGCGTACGCTATTGCAATCCATACGTTTTATAAAGCCGGTGTCTCAAAAAGAATATGCGCCGGCAGAGTATTTTAATTAATTAGGGGAACTTTATGAACAACAAGCATTTAACACGATCACCGTTTTTCAGCACGCTATTGATATTAATTACGGTTATGACATTGGCAATCACACACACGTCTTATGCCGCAGGTGTGGCTTGGCCAAAAGAAATAAATCTGGGCTACCAAAAATATGGTCCTTTAATTGTTCTCAAATCTACCGGCGAATTAGAAAAGCGTCTTAAAGAACACGGTGTAACGGTGAAGTGGTCTGAATTTCCGCAGGGACTGCCCATGCTTGAGGCACTGAACGCGGGTGGTCTTGATTTTGCTGTTACAGGCGAAACACCGCCCGTTTTCGCGCAAGCGTCTAAAGGCTCTCCTCTCGTCTATATTGCAAATGAACCCGCCTCACCGCAGGCCGAGGGTATTATCGTTAAAGCAGATTCCGAGTTGAAAAATGTTGCCGAATTAAAAGGCAAAAAAGTAACCGTTCCCAAAGGATCAAACTCACAATTTTTCCTTATCCAAGCACTGGCGAAAGCGGGTCTGACTTGGGAGGATATTACCCCAGTCTACCTAGCTCCAGCAGATGCCAGAGCGGCTCTTGAGCGCGGAGATGTTGCTGCATGGTCTATTTGGGACTATTACTACGCAGCCGCTGAAATTCAATTAGGAACGCGTACTTTAACCAATGGCGAAGGCATCGTACAAAACTATGCGTTCTACACATCACGACGCGATTTTACTGACAAATACCCCGAACTGATTGAGGTGGTGCTTGACGAAATTCGAAAAACTGATGAATGGATAAAAAACAAGCCCGTTGAAGCCGCTGAAAAGTTATCCACTCATGTTGGTATCGATGCAAAAATCCTAGAAAAAGCCTTACATCGCAGTAACTTTGGTCTGGAGTACATTAAACCCGAAGTTATCGCCGCTCAACAAAAAATTGCCGATGCACTGTTTGCTATTAAATTATTACCCACTCAAATTAAAGTCGAAGATGCCGTTTGGCAACCTAAAAAATAAATCACCATTCAACGCTAGAAATCTATAAAAAATAGGCTTCTGGCGTTGAAATAAAAATAATGACGACTTTATTCAAAGAACAAAGTCGAATAAAAAAATTAAGTTAGGAGTTGTTGCTATGAAGATTTTCTGGTTCTTACCTACACAAGGTGATGGGCGTTATTTAGGTACTGCATTAGGTGCGCGTCCATCAAACCATCATTATTTAACTCAAATCGCACGAGCGGCGGACGAATTAGGTTATGAAGGTGTTCTTATTCCTACAGGTCGTACCTGTGAAGATGCGTGGATTGTTGCTTCTTCCTTAGTCTCAGCGACAACACGTCTTAAGTTTCTGGTCGCATTAAGACCGGGGCTATTGTCTCCTTCTGCAGCGGCAAGAATGGCATCAACGCTGGATAGATTTTCCGAAGGGAGGCTTTTACTCAATGTGGTGGTCGGTGGTGATGCTAAAGACTTGGCAGCAGATGGCATATTTCAGTCACATGATGACCGTTATGAATATGCTGAGGAATTCCTACAGGTTTGGAAAGAATTATTAACAGGCGATGAAGTCAATTTTCAAGGTGACCATATTAAAATTGAAGCGGGACGACTGCTATTTCCCCCAGTACAAAAACCACATCCACCGTTATATTTTGGCGGCTCATCACCGGCTGCACATAATCTAGCGGCAAATCAGATGGATGCGTACTTGAGCTGGGGCGAACCGCCTGCCCAAGTCGCAGAAAAAATTGCCGATGTGCGTGAACGAGCCGCGAAAAAAGGCAGAACTTTGAAAATCGGCTTGCGGCTACATGTGATTGTGCGAGAAACCGATGCTGAAGCATGGGCTGCCGCCGATGACTTAATCAAACATCTTGATGATGAGGCAATAACTAAAGCGCAAAAAGCCTTTAAACGCTCTGATTCTGAGGGTCAACGGCGTATGGCTGAATTGACTGGCTGGGGCGCGTCGAGAACGCGTGAAGCTCTTGAAATATCACCGAACTTATGGGCAGGTGTCGGTTTAGTACGCGGCGGCGCGGGTACTGCGCTGGTGGGTGATCCTGAAACGGTCGCCGCTCGCATTAAAGAATATGCTGATTTGGGCATTGATACCTTTGTTCTTTCTGGATACCCGCATTTGGAAGAGGCTTATCGTGTCGCCGAACTGTTGTTTCCTTTACTGCCGATCAGTGCTGGAAAAAGTAAAGAAGGCGCGGTGGTTTATTTAAGTCCAGTCGGTGATACAGGACATGTTGATGTTTCATCAGAATTAAGGGTGGCGGCATCATGAACATAAAGCATCTATTACCTAACTACTCAAAGTGGCTTGGTCGAACATCTGGGTGGTTGTTACCCATTTTTCTTATTATTTTTTGGTGCGTTTCGGTCCAGAATCATTGGATTTCTTCTCGAATTTTACCGTCACCGCTTGATATTGTAGACGCGGCGATTAGTTTAAGTCTTTCTGGCGAACTGGTGAAAAACATTGCTGCCAGTGCTGAACGCGCCGCTTATGGGCTGTTAATTGGCGGCAGTATTGGTTTCTTTTTAGGGTTAGCTAATGGTTTATTTAGAACGGCTGATCGGTTTTTGGATACCACCGTACAGATGATTAGAAATGTACCGCATCTGGCTTTAATTCCCTTGGTCATTATTTGGTTTGGAATAGGCGAAGAAGGCAAGGTGTTTTTGGTCACTTTAGGGGTATTTTTTCCTATCTATGCAAACACTTATCACGGAATAAAGACAGCCGATCCGCAGTTGTTGGAGATGGGTCGGGTTTATGGCTTGAATTATTGGCAATTGTTTAGCCAGATAATTTTCCCCGGTGCATTACCTTCTATTTTGGTAGGGCTACGTTACTCATTGGGGCTGATGTGGTTGACGTTAATTGTTGCCGAAACTATTGCCACCACCTCAGGTATTGGTTACATGGCTATGAATGCCCGCGAGTTTATGCAGACCGATGTCGTTGTCCTTGCCATTTTAATTTATGCCTTACTGGGTAAATTTGCGGATACAAGCGTGCATTTTCTTGAGTGGCGTTTACTGCAATGGCATCCAAGCTTTCGTAGGGCTTGAGTGTTTTTGCACGTTGTGAAAATGAGAAATTTAACACGGCTATAAGAAATGGTGAGCTTTTTGAAAACTGATATTAAATTACGATCTAGCGGTGAAACTGTTGAAAATTATTCTCTAGCAATCCATTCAACAGAAAATTCTGCGCTTACGCTCAAATTGGAGCAAGTGAGCAAAAAATTTGGTGAATTGACGGTTCTGGAAAATTTGAATCTAGCGATTGAATCTGGCACTTTTGTGGCAATTGTTGGACGCAGTGGTTGTGGCAAAAGTACCTTATTGCGGCTTATTTCTGGCTTGGATCAACCTGATCAAGGCGACGTTTTTTACGATGGAAAAATTCATCGTGTGCTTAATGGTCATGCCCGCGTTATGTTTCAAGAAGCACGGCTGTTGCCGTGGCGAAACGTAATCGATAATGTCCGCTTAGGCTTAGATAAAACGGGAAAAGATAAAGCCTTAGCCGCGTTGAAACATGTAGGGCTTGAGTCTCGTGCCAAAGAATGGCCTTCGGTACTTTCAGGCGGTCAGCGACAACGCGTCGCTCTTGCGCGTGCGTTAGTTCATGAACCACGATTATTACTACTCGATGAACCGATGGGGGCATTGGATGCGTTAACCCGAATAGAAATGCAGCAATTAATAGAAAGAATTTGGTTGGAAGACAAATTCACTGCCATTTTAGTAACGCATGATATTTCTGAAGCCGTGATGTTGGCTGATCGCGTCATTCTGCTCGACGGCGGAAAAATCGACTTGGATGTGAATATTGATTTTCCACGTCCACGGCAGCGCGATAATGCCAAATTAATTGAATTGAAAGAAGAAATATTACGCCGTGTGTTAACGACACCCGATGCGGCTGAAGCCTTTAGCGCGTCAGAATGATTATTTGAAAATAGTCCTCTCTTTATAAATAGGCAAGAAATGTCAGTGTCAGCACTTCAAAACAAATTGTTACATTTAAAACATGAATTAAAAAAAACGGCTGTAGAGCGTGACCGTATTGGCGGAACTGCTTTTGCTGAAAGGCAGTTAATTCGAGACAGCGGCTTATTACTACTTTTTTTGCCAAAAACGGTTGGTGGTGCGGAGCAAAGTTGGTTAGAAATCCTGCTTTCGGTGAGAGAAATAGCCAGTGTCGATAGCTCTTTAGCGCATCTTTACGCGTTTCAACACCTTATTCTGGCAACGATTCAGCTTTTTGGAACGCCTGTGCAAACTGAACGTTTCTTTCTCGAAACGGGGCAAGACAACTTATTTTGGGGGAATGCACTAAACCCATTGGATACTCGAACGACGGTGGTTCAAAAATCTGGACGCATTTTCATCAATGGTCACAAAAGCTTTTGTTCAGGAGCCAGAGATTCAGATAGATTATTGATTTCAGCAGTGGATGAACAAGGGCGTTTGCTAGTCGCGGGGATACCCAGTCATCGCCAAGGCATTACCATCTGTGATGATTGGGACAATATCGGACAACGGCAAACCGATAGCGGTAGTGTGCAATTTCAGCAAGTCGAACTATTTGCGGATGAGATTCTTAGCACACCGGGACCTTTAGGTAGCACTTTTGCCAGTTTACGCCCGCTGATTGCGCAACTTTTGTTTTGTAATATTTATCTGGGCATCGCGCAAGGTGCGCTTGAAGAAGCTGCCACATTCACAAAAACCCAGAGTCGTCCGTGGTTTGCATCTGGCGTGCAACAGGTCGGGGATGATAACTATATTTTACGTCGTTACGGTGAACTTTCGGTTGAGATACGGGCAGCTGAAGCACTGACCAATTATGCTGCCTTGAAACTACAAGCCGCGTGGGAACAAGGCGATAACTTGACAACGGATGAACGCGGACAATGCGCTTTGGACATTGCTGCCGCAAAAGTCATCACGACGCAAACAGGGTTACAAGTCAGTAACAAAATATTTGACGTAATGGGAGCGCGAGCAACGACAGCTGCGTTACGTTTGGATCGCTATTGGCGAAATGTGCGCGTTCACACGCTGCATGATCCCGTGGATTATAAATTGCATGATTTAGGCGATTGGGTATTGAACCAACGCTTTCCGACACCTTCTTTTTACTCCTAAGGTTAAAACACAAATGACCAGAAAAATAATAGATATGCGTAGCCGCCCTTCGTTTTTGCACGATTTTTATGGCGCGACCCAAGGCACGAATGAATACGAGGTGGCTAAATGGCTTAATCGCCGTGTCGGTTCAAAAGATGATACGCATTTCACCCGCTCAAGCACCATCGAGGCTTTTGTTGAGGAAGTGCGTGAAGTGGGGATAACAGCAGCTGTCGTGGTGGGACGTGATACCCCAACACTCACCACGTCAAACCAGCAAATTTTTGAAATCACCACACCCTATAAAGAACTGATTGGTATCGGTTCAGTAGACCCTCAGAAATCTAATGCCCTTGCTGAAATAGAACACGCGGTTAAACAGCTTGGATTGGTTGGCATTAATATTGAACCCGGATTCGGAAATCCACCGCTTAAAGCGGATGATCCGGCTCTCTATCCTATTTATGAAGCGTGCGATCAACTAGGCATTCCAATTTTTTTGATGTCAGGTCCGACAACACCTAGTTTGGAATATGCAAATCCCTTATGTCAGTGAAATGATTGGCGTGGCATTCCGTTATGAAAATGTCTATGTCGTTCCCGATATGTATATTTTTCTTCCCGGTGGCAGTTTGTATGTCGAAGCGGCGAACGGCTTTATGCGCGATCAATTACTGTTCGGCTCATCGTATCCATTTCGGGCAATGGGGCAAACGGTAGACGATTTTATCAAGCTGGGATTACACGAGCAGGTGTTGGATGGCGTGTTATTCCAGAATGCAAAACGGGTATTAAAACTCGATATTTAGGACGAAATAATGACTACAAACCGTGATGAAATAGAAACCGATATATTAGTAATTGGCGGTGGCACCGCAGGTCCGATGGCGGCTATTAAAGCTAAACAGAAAAATCCTGCATTGCGGGTATTGCTGTTGGAAAAAGCCAACGTCAAACGCAGTGGTGCTATTTGTATGGGCATGGATGGTCTCAATAATGCCGTGATTCCGGGCTACGCTACGCCAGAACAATACGTCAAAGAAATCACTGTTGCCAACGATGGTATCGTTAATCAGAAGACTTTATTCGCCTACGCCGACAACAGCTACGCCATGATTGAGGAATTGGATAGCTG
This sequence comes from Methylococcaceae bacterium NSP1-2, assembly GCA_002256685.1. GTDB lineage: Bacteria > Pseudomonadota > Gammaproteobacteria > Methylococcales > Methylomonadaceae > UBA4132. The sequence continues at coordinate 13,300 of NQJH01000011.1, forward strand.
GGGTGTTAAGTTTGAAAAAGATGAGAACGGCGATTATGCCGTCAAAAAAGTTCATCACATGGGAACTTATGTGCTGCCAATGCCAGAAGGTCACGACATCAAGAAAGTGCTGTATCGGAAACTGAAACAAACACGCGTGAATATCACCAATCGTTTGGTGGCGACTCGTATCCTTACCGCTGATGACGGGCGAGTAGCGGGCGCACTGGCTTTTGATTGTCGTAGTGGTACTTATACCGTCATTCGAGCCAAAGCAGTGATACTTTGTACGGGCGCGGCAGGTCGATTAGGGTTACCTGCATCAGGGTATTTATTTGGCACTTATGAAAATCCGACCAATGCGGGTGATGGTTACAGCATGGCGTATCACGCGGGAGCTGAGCTATCGGGTATAGAATGCTTTCAAATCAATCCCTTAATCAAAGATTATAATGGTCCTGCTTGTGCTTATGTCACCGGTCCTATGGGCGGATATACAGCGAATGCGCAAGGTGAACGTTTCATCGAGTCTGACTACTGGAGTGGTCAAATGATGCAGGAATTTTATCAAGAACTGGCGGGCGGAAAGGGTCCCGTTTTCCTGAAAGTTAATCATTTAGCTGAAGAAACCATCGCCAATATTGAGACCATTCTACATGGCAACGAACGCCCAAGCCGTGGTCGCTTTCATGAAGGGCGCGGCACCGATTACCGTACCGATATGGTAGAGATGCACATTTCCGAAATTGGTTTGTGCAGTGGTCATAGTGCTTCGGGAGTATGGGTTAATGAACACGCCGAAACCACCGTCGCTGGATTGTATGCCGCAGGTGATTTAGCCTGCGTACCACACAATTACATGCTGGGAGCTTTCGTCTATGGCAAATTCGCGGGAGAATCAGCCGCTAGCTACTGCGCCAATACTGAACTCGCCGCCGTAGATGCAATACAAGTAGAGGCGGAACACGAGCGCGTTTTTGCGCCACTCACACGCGAACACGGTCTTTCACCCGCCCAAGTTGAGTATAAACTGCGCAGCTTAGTAAATGATTACCTGCAACCACCCAAGGTAGCTAAACGCATGGAAATCGGCTTAGCGCGTTTTGAAGAAATTCGCTCAGATTTACAAAAGATGTTCGCCACCAATCCACATGAATTGATGAGAGCAGCAGAAGTTAGTTTTATTCTGGATTGTGCCGAGATGGCGGCTCGCGCCTCGTTGTTTCGCACAGAAAGCCGCTGGGGACTTTACCATTATCGTCAGGATTATCCAGAATCTAATGATGTTGACTGGTCAGTTCATGTTCAGGTGAAAAAAGATACCGATGGCAAAATGTCAGTCTTCAAAAGACCACTAGAACCTTATCTAGTAGAACCCGAAGAAACTGAAAAAAATGTTTATCAACAACTGCGCATTCAACCCTCACAAGGAGAAATACATGAGTTTTAGCCCTATCGATTTTCCTGTTAAAGTGAATGTAAATGCCTGCATAGCAGATAAAG
>NQJH01000011.1:14841-16532 GCA_002256685.1 Methylococcaceae bacterium NSP1-2
CAATCTGTATTGATGCCTGCCCATTAGATGTGCTGGTGATAGATATAGTAACTGGCAAGGCGAGCATGAAATACGATGAATGTTGGTACTGTCTGCCTTGTGAAAAGGATTGCCCTACGCACGCGATTCGAGTCGATATTCCCTACTTGCTACGGTGAACGTGATGGAACTTGCATTAACAACTCGTCTTGAACACACTGACCCTATCGTGCGCCGTATTGCTTTGATGGATTTATTGGACGAAACCGACCCCGATACCGCTGAACCGATTTTGATTGCGGCTTTGGCTGATTCAGCTAAAGAAGTACGGATTGAAGCGGCACGCGCTCTCGAAGCACAGGATAGTCCAGAAGCCATTAACGGCTTACTGAACGCACTGGAAGATGCTGAGCAATCGGTGCGTGAAGCCGCTGCCCAATCACTGAGTGCCGTTAAAAATGGTGCCGTTGGAACATTGCTATTGGAACGCGCTAACCATACTGATGCGGAGGTTCGTACTGCCATCTTTCGCGCTCTGCGTGAATTGCGACTACCCGAAGCGACCACGCCCGCTCTCAACGCATTAGCGGATCAGGATGCACGCGTTCGTCGAGAAGCAGTAGCGGTGTTAGGCTGGCTAAAAGCACCCAGTGCGTTGCCAAAATTAGTCATTCTGGCAGCAATTGATTCAGACACCGAAGTGCGACGAGCCGCTGTGGGGGCTTTGGGTTTTGCTGCTGACGCGACGGTAAGAGTCGCCATCGAATTGGCGTTGCTTGATGCAGATTGGCAAGTGCGCGAAGAAGCCGCGACGGTGGCAGGTAAACTAGGGCTACAAGAACTGGTATCGCCTTTGATACTCGCGCTGAATGACAGCTACTGGCAAGTGCGTCTCAAGGCGGCTCGCAGTCTTGGACGGCTAAAAAACCGCCGTGCGGTGATTACTCTGTGTCAGACACTCGTTCACTCTATCAGTAATCTGCGTAAGGAAGCCGCACTGGCTCTAGGAGAAATTGCTGATCCTGCGGCGATACCCGCGCTGACTGATGCGATAAATGACCCTGACCCCGATGTGCGCAAAGCGGCTAACCTTGCCTTTAATCAGATTAGAAACCTGCACAATCTTTCGAACTAACAATGAACGGCTACCCGCATGGGTAGTGGGTTAAATCTGTTATTTAACAGACTATCAGGATGAAAATTATGGAGTCCAATAGCTTTAGCTATTGGCGAATCGCAAAAAGCTAAAGCTTTTTGACTCCAGATTTAACCCACCTCCCCCGCATGGATGCGGGTGCCATCCTTGGCGTAATGACGGTGTTTATGTTTTAGATTAATCTGGAAACACACCGGTTGATAAATAGCGATCACCCCGATCACAGATAATCGCCACAATCACTGCGTTTTCAACTTCCTTAGACAAACGCAATGCCGCTGCCACCGCGCCACCCGATGATACCCCCGCAAAAATACCTTCCTCAGACGCTAATGCCCGCATGGTGGTTTCGGCACTGTGTTGATCCATGTCCATAATGCGATCTACTCTATCCGGCTCATAAATCTTAGGGAGATATTCTTTGGGCCAGCGACGAATACCCGGAATTTTTGCATCGCCTTCAGGTTGCACACCGATAATTTGAATCGCCGTATTTTGTTCTTTCAAATAGCGAGACGTTCCCATAATCGTGCCGGTCGTTCCCATACAACTGACA
>NQJH01000385.1 GCA_002256685.1 Methylococcaceae bacterium NSP1-2
ACGGTGCAGGTTTGGCAATGGCAACAATGGACATGATTAAACTGGCGGGCGGTGAACCTGCTAATTTCCTAGACGTAGGTGGTGGTGCATCGGCTGAACGTACTGAAAAAGCCTTCCGTTTAGTATTAGCCGATAAAAATGTCAAAGCCATGCTGGTGAATATTTTTGCAGGCATTAATCGTTGTGATTGGATAGCAGAAGGTGTCGTTCACGCCGTGCGCAAAATTGATATGAAAGTGCCATTAATCGTTAGATTATCAGGTACCAATGTCGAAGAAGGTCGCAGAATTATTGCCGAAAGTGGCTTACCTATTATTACTGCCGAAACCTTAGCGGAAGCCGCTGAAAAAGCCGTACAAGCGCGTAACGAAGTCGTCGCCAAAGAAGCCGCAGGAGCATAAACATGGCCATATTAATTAACGAAACCACTCGCATCATCGTCCAAGGCTTTACCGGAAAAATCGGCTCTTTTCATGCCCAAGACATGATTAACTACGGCTCTAACGTGGTCGGTGGTGTGACCCCTGGTAAAGGCGGACAAACGCATTTAGGTCTGCCTGTATTTAATACCGTTAAAGAAGCGGTACAACAAGCAGGCGCGGAAGCGAGTATTATTTTTGTACCCCCTGCGTTTGCGGCAGATTCTATTATGGAAGCGGCGGATGCGGGCATTAAATATTGCGTAGCGATTACTGACGGTATTCCTACTCAAGACATGATGACGGTAAAAAACTTTTTGCGCCGTTTTCCTATCGAAGAACGCATGATACTCACAGGTCCAAATTGTGCAGGCACAATTAGCCCAGGACGCGCCATGTTAGGTATTATGCCCGGTCATATTTATATGCAAGGGAACGTCGGTATTGTCGGGCGTTCAGGCACATTAGGTTATGAAGCGGCGGATCAAATGAAACGTCTAGGCATTGGTATTTCTACTTCGGTCGGTATCGGTGGCGATCCCATCAACGGTAGTTCACACCGCGATATTCTGGAAAAATTTGAACAAGACCCAGAAACCAAAGTGGTGTTAATGATTGGTGAAATCGGTGGTCCACAAGAAGTAGAAGCGGGTTTATTTGCTCAAGCCCACATGAGCAAACCCGTCATTGCTTATATTGCAGGATTAACTGCACCAGAAGGTCGCCGCATGGGTCATGCGGGGGCAATTATTTCGGCGATTATTTCTTCTGCGGGTGAAAGTGCGGCGGAAAAAGTGGCGTTATTGCGTGAAATGGGTGTGACGATTTGCCCAACGCCGGCGGCAATGGGTACTACAGTGGCTGAGGTATTAGCTAAGTTAAAATAAGGAATTGTAGGGGCAATCCCTTTTGATTGCCCTTATCTCGTTCCCACACGTCGTGTGGGAATGCCGTTGAGACCGCGCCACGCATGGGAACGAGTAAAAATAATATAAAGGAGTATTAAGATATGTCACTTCATTGTTTGGTCTATGTAAGCATCGCTACCCGAAAGATGTCTGATAATGATTTACAGACCCTACTTGAAAAAGCGAGAAAAAAAAATGAAGGATCAGCTATTACGGGGATGTTGCTTTACCGTGATGGATTTTTTGCACAAGTACTTGAAGGCGAACTGAAAGACATCGAAGACTTGTTTGCTATCATTTCAAGAGATGAGCGGCATCGTCGGCTACCGCCAGACCTTTTTGTATTAGTTGCTAGTGAACTGGATTTACTCATGAATACATTTAAGCACTAAATTTTCTTTTGAGGGCGTCGTATATTTGGTAGAACCAATAGCCAGCAACGACTGAACATATCAGCACACTTTCTCCTGATAGTAACTCACTTAAAAACGGGCTAGCCTTAGCCGTTGCCAGTAAATGGCAAACGCTAGAGCAGGGCAGGCGACTGTTCATTTAACCTTAGATTACAAACAAATCATACTCATTAAAAAAACTGGATGGGCAGATTATCAAACAAGACTTTACTGAGTAGGTGAGGGTAGTTGTGCAGTTGCCCGCCGCGCAAGTTGATACTTTTTGCTACCAGTGTTTCCAGATAATTACTAAAGCCCTTTCAGGTTTTTAAAATCTGAAAGGGCTGCATCAGACGCGACGCGACTCAAAAATATTTCGATAAGAAATATACATTAGCGTCGAAGTTAGCATATACAACACAGGCGTTAATAACGGTGTAATCGACGCACATAATATTGCTTCAAAAAATACAAAACCCAGTAATTTATACACCGCACTTTTGTGTTTTAGCATGGCTTGATTACCGTAGTCTTTTGCCCGACTCCAGCTGTAATTTTTGAACAGCATCAAGCTATGACTAAACCAACTAGCAAACGTGGTTATCATAAATAACACAAAAATCAGTGTCACATTGGCGTAACCGTAAAGCCAACTAGCGATTTCACGACTGGTTTGGCGGTTTAGATTTTCTGGGGTTAGCTGCCAGTAAAAAAAGAATTGCCCAATTTTATAAAATTCACCCGAAAGAAGTGTTGCCAGTGCCATAAACACAAACCAGCACAACATAATCGTGATGGCGGCTAACACGGCTAAGGGGAGGCTTTTTTTAATTGCCCAAAATAATCCAACACGCTGTTCTGTGGTTTTCACGTCGATATATTTGGCAATACCGACACCGACAAACAAGCTGGTCACCGATAAAAGAATACTCAGTGCTAAGGATACGCGCCCAACAATTAACAACACGCCCATTAATAATGTGTAACTTACCCAAACGACAGGATCACGACGAATGAATAGCAACGATTGCCGTAGCCAATCACTAAATTTTTCAGGTTTCACGGAAAAATCCTAGAAATACCAACGGCTTTGCGTAATGTCTGCATGAAAGGTATGCTAATCGCACGCGCTTTTTCCGCGCCTTCTTGTAATTGCATTTCAATGTGTTCAGGCGCGTTTAATAAAGCTTCATAGCGTTCTCTAGCAGGGGTGATGTCTTCGTTAATCTGTTCAAATAACACTTGTTTCATTTCTCCCCACGCAATACCTTCGGCATAACGTTGGCGTATGTCAGCGACTTGGGCGGGTGTAGAAAACGATTTATAAATACTAAATAGGGTACAACCTTCGGGGTCTTTAGGTTCACCCGGTTCTAACGAATTAGTTTTAATTTTATTAATCAGCTTGCGTAATTTCTTTTCAGGTTCAAACAACGGAATCGTATTGTTATAAGATTTACTCATTTTGCGCCCATCCAAACCGGCTAGCGTCGCGCCATGTTCATCAATTACCGCTTCGGGTAATATGAAATGTTCACCGTAAATATGAGTAAAGCGTCCTGCTATGTCTCGCGCCATTTCAATATGTTGAACTTGATCTCTACCAACTGGCACTTTATGAACATTAAACATCAAAATATCGGCTGCCATGAGAATAGGGTAACTGAATAAACCCATTGAAAT
>NQJH01000155.1 GCA_002256685.1 Methylococcaceae bacterium NSP1-2
CCGTGCTATTCGTCAACAAACTCGTTCAAAATTAGAAGTATTGGAATTACTACGCGCTATTCCAACACAAACAACTTTATATATTCGCGCTTCTTTATTAGCAGAAGTTATTAGCGATGTAGAGAAAAATGCAATATAAAGTTTATAGTGGAAAAATAATGACAGCCGATTTAATCAAAACCTTACTCGACTATATTCCCCGCTACGCCGAAGAAGAAGGCGATTTTTATAGTGTTGCGCGTGAAGAATTAATTAACGCGCTATGTTCAGAGAAAGTTAATTATGACGTTGCTGAAAATACCGTTAATTTGATTGAAAACTTGCTTGATACCTTGGCGGTATTAAATTCAGATTATTTACAAAAAGGCGAATGGTGTTTTATTTCTTTTCCTGCGCAATTATTGGCACTGTCGGTATTGACGGCGATGAATGATAAGGATTCACGGTTTTTTGCGGATAATTTTTGGAATACTCAGGGTATTTCCGATGATAAAAAGAATAAACAGCGTGATTTATTAAGTTATATCGAAACTAATCGAGTTGAATGTCATGCGACACATAACGCACCTCCGATTCGTTATATTTATGTGGCTTGGAGTATTATTAAACTGGATGATAAGATTTTATTTCATCAGCGCGAAGATACTAAAAAAAGGCATGATGATAAATCAGGGGATTATGTATTAGTCGGTGGACGTTTAAATCAGCGTGATAATCCTGCTTTTTCCAGTGATAAAAAACGTTATTTACAACAATTACAATCAAACGATGCGTTGTTAATCGAAGAAACGTTACCTGAAACCTTAAAACGAGAGTTATATGAAGAGGCGGGATTAATTTTTGACAGCCATTATAGGTTTAAACCGTGGCGTAATTTAAAACCTTATAGACAAGTTCAAGGTTCTGCGCCTAATCATGCGTACACCGAGTATTATTTTAGTATTTTTTATATTGAATTAACGCTTGCAGGTTATTTATTTTTAAATGAAACGATTAAATCAGATGAGCATTTGGTGTGGTTTTCAATGACGGATATTGAAAACGGTAAAACAGCAGAGGATAAAATTGCTTATATCAATGCTTTGTTTAATGATTTTGATAATGACCGTACTGCATTAAAAATGGAATTAATGGCATTACCTAATAGTTTTGATAGCAGTTATTCATTTAAGCCTAAAAAATATGGTTTATCTTTGTTACAAAATACCAATAAACCATTATACGCAGGTGTATTGGGTAAAGAAAAAATTCTTGATTTGAATTTAACAAAAAGGCAACAAGCTATATTATTGGGCTTGGCAGCACATACGCGTGGTTTTGAATTTGTCACGTTAGCTGAAAATGTTATTTTGCATCCTCATGGTTGGTTTGAGATACAGAATAATGCCACGTTGCAAAATGAATTAATTGCACTGGCAGATTTATTTAAAAAAACTGATTTTAAAATCGAAAATCAGCAGGATAAATTTTTTCGCTTATCGGTTGAGCCGTCTATACTGTATTTTGATGGGCAATTATTTACTTATAGGGCGGATTTAAACGACAGCACGAAGTCAAAAATTTCAGTGACTATAACAAGAGCGGCTATGACAACCGCATTCGGTTTGACAGTGAGTAAAACTGAGACGTTTATTATTACGCGAACATTAGCGCGTAATTTGCAAAAATTAGCCCAGCAACAAAAATTGGCTGAGGGTGAAGCCGAACGCATTGAAGATCATTATAAAAAGACGTTACACCAAGATGCGAGATTTTTAGATTTAGGTTTAAAGGGTTTGCTACGCCGCGAAGTAGGCGAGATTAAATTTGTGCTATTTAAAGCGTGTTAATAAGGTAATTTTTCTACGACTTAACTGTAAACTCATTATAATGTGAAAGGGAAAGCTTGATTCCTAACAACGAATAATATTTTTTATTTATCGATTATAAATATAAATTCCTTTATATTCAATTAATTGGAAATACATGAGGGTTTGTAATTTATGATCGCTAGTATCAAGAATGAGCAAAGTCTGCATTGATCCTTCCAACTTCAACTTTAACCAGAATCTATAATACTATGACGAATTTAAGCGACTTATTTGATGATCCGACTTTTATGCAAGATGTACCGCACGCTAAAGTAAAGTACAAAGCATTGGATGTTATTTTAAAGGAAAAAGAAAACAGCCAAGATGTTTATCTTATTTTGGAAGGTCAGGTGCAAGTTAGCACCAACATCTGTGATACAAACAGTCAATTTACGCCAGGATTAGCGCGGTTATCTAAAAATGATATTTTTGGTGAACTAGCGATGTTTGATGGTGAACCGCGCAGTGCGCAAGTTATTGCGTTAACAGATTGCGAAATTGCTAAATTTGATGGACCAAAAATGATCAGCTTTTTGGATAAATATCCAGAAAAAGGTTATTTTGTGTTGCGTGATATTTTTATGCACCTTGTTATGCACATGCGGCAAAACAATATTCGTACTCAGACTGTGCTACAACTTTATTTGAACGAAAAAAGATAAACAATATCCCTTACCAGCAAACCGCCCTTCGGATGCTTTGAAATAAATCAAAGCAACAGTGGGCGGTAGCTTAGCCAGATGATGAAGCAGCCCTAATAGGGTTTTTCACCGATGTGGTTTCCCGAAGGCGCGTAATTACAGATAACAATTAACTTATCATCACAGGCTACCACCTTAGCACAACCTAATTCAGTGCTATTGCGCCAAACCATTTGTGTGTAATGACCTGCTACCGACCACACGCTCTTATTCAGTGGCTGTCCTGAGTAGTCAGATTTCTCTTTTTCCCAAGACTCAACGGCATCAATAACGGCTTGATCTGATGATCCGATAAAAAGATTTTCGCCATAAATTGAATCTTGGCTATATCGAAGGCTACATCCTTTATTAGCTAGCGTTGCCGCCCATGTTGCCGCGTGTTTTGACAGTGTTCTTGACCAATTTAACGGTGGCACATTAACACTGGCTCTAGCTTCGTTGTGATAGCTTAAAATCGTCTGTTCCTCATCGCCATCCAATCCGTTAATACCAGGAATTGATACTATCGGCGGATTTGCGGAAACTTTGCTAGGCTGTTGAGTTGCACAACCTGCACTCAATAAAAAAGTTAAAACCAGTACAATAAAATAGTCATGATGGTATTGCATTGTTGTTCTCCTAACATTATTTAAAAGACCGCTTTAGGATAAGACCCCAACAACTTAAACATGTTCACTTTATTTTTCAATAAAGCTAAAGCGTCGGCAACTTTGGCATCTTCACTATGCCCTTCAATATCTATAAAAAACACATAATCCCACAAACCTTGTCGAGAAGGTCTGGATTCAATATTAAGCATATCTACGCCCGCCGTGGCGAAAGGCTCAAGGGTTTTATATAACGCCCCTGCTTGATTCTTGGTAGACACCACTAAGGTCGTTTTATCTTTGCCCGTAGGCGTAGAAGTCTGTCCACCGATGATAATAAAGCGCGTGGTGTTATTGGCTTCGTCCTCAATATTTTTTTCAATAACCGTTAAGTTATAAACCTCAGCCGCCGCGATACCTGCAATGGCGGCAGTATGTTGATTGGTTGCGGCTAAACGTGCTGCTTCCGCATTGCTGCTGACAGCGGTTTGTTTAGCATGAGGCAAATGCTTACTCAGCCATTGCCGACACTGAGCTAACGATTGAGAATGTGAATAAACTTCGGTGATGTCGGCGAGATTTTCAGTCAGTCCGATGAGATTTTGATGCACGCGAATTTCAACTTCACCACAAATTTTTAACGGTGAGCTTAACAATCTATCCAGCGTATGACTTATCACGCCTTCGGTAGAATTTTCCACAGGCACAACGCCAAACTGGCATGAACCACTTTCTACGCTATTAAAAATATCATTAATGGTTGCCGCAGGAATGGTTTTAACCGCATGACCAAAATGCTTAAACGCCGCTTGCTGGGTAAATGTCCCTTCAGGTCCTAAAAACGCCACATCCAAGGGTTTTTCCAACGCCAAACACGCCGACATTAATTCTCGAAAAAACCGCATAGCCGTCTCATCGGATAAAGGTCCTTGATTTAACTCTTGAATGCGCCGCAACACCAACGACTCACGGTCGGGGCGATAAAACGTGCCTGTTTCGCCTTGTGCCAGTTTGGTTTTAGCAACCTCTAATGCACAACTTGCGCGTTGATTCATCAACTGCAAAATTTGTGCATCAATGGCATCAATTTTTTCTCTTAGTTCGGACAGTGGGATAACAGACATAATCAATTCTCGTACAGGTGTTTATTTTAACGGGTTTAAACGTGCGAATGGTCAACACAAAGCCGAATATCCAAGCTATTCATCACTTGAAAAAAAGCGGCTAAAGCGGGGTTATCCTCATCAGGCATATCATCAGATTGCGGTAAATTTTTTGCTTTGGCAATCACCCGTAACGCATGAGCAACTAAAGCGGCATCATTTTCTTGCAAACAGGCATCCAAATAAGCGGCAATATCCTCATCATTATGCAAATGTGCCGCGCTATCCCATTTCTTCAATATTAAGTCATTCATCTGCTTTCCTCCAGTTGTTTAGCCAAAGCCTGTGCCTTATCAATATCACCCGTTTGTGTTGATTTGTCACCACCTGCCAACAAAATGATAATCTCTGACCCACGTTGTACAAAATAAACCCGATACCCTTGCCCATAATGAATACGCATTTCAAAAACCCCATCCCCCACCGTTTTACAATCACCCATATTACCCAACTCAGCGCGGTCGATTCGTGCTTGAATCCGTGCTTTTGCCTGTCTATCGCGTAAATTCATAAACCAGTTATCAAACAGGGCAGTGGTAAGAATGGATTTCATCGTTAGTTGTGTGTTTTACGCTTTGTGATGGGTGGCATGGTGGAGGTTTTTATTTTTTCTCGTTCCCAAACTCCAGTTTGGGAATGCCTATTGCCAAGCTCCGCTTGGTGTATCAAGGAACAAAACAGGCTTGTCTTTATGCCCACAACGATTAAACGTCAAGCAGAGCTTGAGGGTAGGCATTCCCAAGCCAGAGCTTGGGAACGAGACAATTCACAAATTACCCCGTATTCCGTTGCACTCCATACGGGCTACTTGCTAT
>NQJH01000386.1 GCA_002256685.1 Methylococcaceae bacterium NSP1-2
ACGTTCTTTGATGATAAATTCTGGATCAGCCGCTAACGGACGGGTATCCATTGCAGTCACAAAAATAGACGCGGGTTTGCTGTCTACGGCTGGAATTTTGCCGTAAGGACGTGTGCGTAACGTTGTCCACAAACCTGACGCTAATAAATTTTCTTGAACTTGTTGCGCGGTTAAACTGGATAAATCAGCTTCGTTATATTTAGCAAAGGTTTCTTGTGCAGAACCATGTAACTCAATAACAACGGATTGCAAAACCCGTTTAGCACCGCGATGAATAGATTTCACCACACCCGCACCGGGTGAAGTAAAATTGACACCTGGATTTTTCTTGTCAGCAAAAAGATCTTGAGAAATTGACACCTGGATTTTTCTTGTCAGTAAAAAGAATTTGACCTAATTTGACCTTATCCCCTTCATTAACCATCATAGTAGGCTTCATGCCTACATAATCCATTCCCAGAATAGCAACGGATTTAACCTTATTGCCATTCTCAATCTCTTGTTTAGGTCCTCCCGTAATCGGAAGGTCTAAACCCTTTTTAATAGTAAATTGCATAGTTGAGGCCTACTCTCCAAGCAAGTTGTGGCGAAACCATCCACTTACATTCAACATAAAAATAAGTGGCGCATTAAGACGTAAAACATTGGCATTACACCACAAAAACGTTGATTCCTCAACGATGGATATAAACACGACCAAAATGACAATCATATTAAATGTTTGGTTTTTTAAATACGCAGGCTTTATAAATCTAACTTGATATGCTGAATTTTTTACTGGTATCGTGCTAACAGAAACTGCACCTATAAGGTGCGCTAAAGTTCCATTTTGGAGCGTGAAACCAGTTGAAAAAAATCATATATCCCTATGAAAAATAAAGATTAGTGCTACAATAAAGCTATATTTTTGCTTATAAAAAAGGGGGCTTTATGCCGCAGAATTATCGAAATATACCATTATCTATGGTACTACTATCACTAACCATTGTTAGTGGCTCGGCATTAGCAGATACAACGAAAGACATTGAAGACGCACTTAAAATCGGCAAAGACGGGGCAATCAAAATTGACACCCGCTATCGTTACGAAAACGTCAATCAAGATAATGTCATTAATCCCGTCACTGGACGACCATTAGCGACTGCACTTCAACCACAAACAGCTAACGCTAATACCATACGCACTCGCTTCGGTGTTCTGTCTCCAAGTTTTTATGGATTACAAGGCTTTGTAGAGTACGAAGGCACGCACGTTTTGCAATCTGATTACAATAACGGACGGGGCAATAAACCGGGGTATTCAGTCGTTGCAGACCCTGATTGGAATGAACTTAATCAGTTGTGGATTAGCTATGCTGGCATTCCTGATACCGTTATTAAAGGCGGACGGCAACGGATTAAATTCGATGATGACCGTTTTATCGGTAACGTGGGCTGGAGACAGTTAGAAACTACGTTTGATTCGGTATTAGTCACTAACAAATCCATCAAAAACTTAACCGTCAATGTCGGTTATATTGGTCACGTCAGCACCTTCACTGCTACCAATGAAGACATCCGCGCCCCTATTTTGAACTTAAATTACAACATGGGTGCTTATGGTAATTTAATCGGTTATGGCTATTGGCTAGGCTACACTCAGCCAGATACGACGGGTAGAACAGGTACGCAGGTTTCTAAGTCAAATCAAACTTATGGTATTCGTCTAGTCAACAGCGAAAAACCATCGAAAAAGTTTATGGAACACTTCAGCCCACTGTACACGGCTGAATGGAGCATACAACAAGATTACATTAACAGCCCTGTCAACTATACCGCCAATCGTTATAACGTCATGGGTGGTTTAAGAGCGTATGATCATTACGACTTTATGGCAGGGATGGAGCAGTTGAATGGTCATGGGGTGAACCAAGTTTTTACTACCCCATTAGGGACTAATCACGCTTTCCAAGGTTGGGCAGATTTATTCTTAAATACGCCTAAAGATGGTATTCGCGATGTTTACGGCACTATAGTAGGCAGATTTATGGAAAATGACAGTTTGGAAATTACAGGAACTTTCCATGCTTTCTCTGATGACACGGGTAACATTAACTATGGCAGAGAATGGGATTTTTCAGCCCTGCAAAAATTCGGTAAGCACTATTCAATATTAGCAAAATATGCTTATTTTGA
>NQJH01000387.1 GCA_002256685.1 Methylococcaceae bacterium NSP1-2
CCGCCTGAGAGTTGTGAGGGAAAGGATTTCCAACGGTCACCTAAGCCAACTTGTTCCAGTACCTTAATGGCTGCACGCTCCGCTTCGGCGCGTTTTACACCGTTAATAAGCAGCGGAATGGAGACATTTTCAGCGGCATTGAGTGAAGGCAGTAAATTAAACGCTTGAAACACAAAACCAATATTTCGCGCTCGAAACTGTAATTTATCTTTACTGCGCATGGCATTAACATTTTCGCCGAATAACTCACACACTCCCGAATCTTGGTCGAGTATGCTTGCTATTACCGAAATCAATGTGGTTTTACCGCAACCTGACGGACCAACTAACATCATTAATTCGCCTAGATTAATACTCAGGTCGATACCGTTTAAAGCAACCACTTTTTGCTCGCCCGTATCGTAGATTTTGACTAGCTTTTCACAGCGAACAGCAACCACCATAATTAGCTCTTAAAAACAATGGCAGGTTCTAAACGGATGACTTTTAGAATACTGATTAACGCGGCTAGCATACAAATGATGCTGACTCCTGCACCGCTAAATACCAATAATTGCCAAGGAAATTTAAACGCTAAAATCGTGTAGCGCATGGCGTAGCCGAATAAAGCAGTTAAGCCCACGCCCATGCCATAACCGATACTACCGACTAACACGGCTTGCAATAAAATCATGCGTAATAATGTCCAGTTACTGGTTCCCATTGCTTTTAATACGTGTTTTTTCTCGAATACGGCGAGTGAGTTCACCTAAATCTTGCCCTTTATTGGCTTTGACTAGCACAAATGACAACAGTTTTCGCTCTTTGGGCGCGTAACTTTTAGCACGCGAATAAGTGGTGTAAATGACAGGTTGAGATTGAAAAGTGCGCGTTACTTTAGCAACGCCGACCACAATAGCACGGCGGTCATTCAGCTCTAGGCTATCGCCCACTTTCAATGGTATTTTTTTGCCGTCCGCCGTGGCTTTATTTAGTTTTTCATTAAGACCATCGACATCAATAATCACGCTATCACTACGGCGTAAATCACTAATGTTACCTTGCAACATAATCGGCGGGCCACCAATGAGGGTAGTGTCATCTAAACCGATTACATTACAGGTTTGAAACGTGCCATCGGCTAAACGGGCTTTTAATAAACCTTTATACATCGGCATTGCCCATGCAACGCCTGAAATGCCACGCACTCGATACAGCTCGGTATCCTGCAAGGGCTTAATATCATCAACAAACTGGACTTTTTCATCCATCACCCAAATATCAGGCAAACCCGTGTCTGAAATAAAGCTGTAAGTGCGTGCCAATATTCCGATAAAAATCGCGGGTTGTTGCGTCATAATCAACGAGGCAAAAGTTAGCCCCATGATAATACCCAAGTATTTGCCTTTATCGCCCATTAACATTTTTAAGGCTATGTGATTCATTGTTGAGTTTGTGTGCGAGTATGGCTAAAGAAAAATCGCTTCATTGCGGTATGAATACAGGAGGCAAACCGTTGTTTAAAATGATTCTATAGCGTTACGCCAATGATAACAAGGCAGTGATTTTGTTTGATAACATTTAAAATTAGTCAGTTAAGCGTGGCGATTAGACAGCCATCAAAAAACAGAGGTCATACAGTATGAAAGCAAACATTGATGATATTGAACTAGGAATAGAATTTATTAGCGCAGACGCTGCTGGAGACAACGAGGCTTTTTTATCGTTAGCAACAGGGGAAGTTTACTATCGTTCTGAATACATCGACGAAGAAATCCCACTTCCTAATGATATTGACGACGAAAGCAAATACCTGCCACTACCGAATAAAAGAGACTTGGATTTAGGCAATGTATTAGTTTTTAACTTTGTTGAACAACGGCTACCCGATGAATACTCAGAAATACGGGCGATGTTTAGAAAGAGCGGAGCTTATCGCCGATTTAGTGATTGGCTAGACCGACACAGTCTTGTAGAAGACTGGTATCGCTTTCGAAACGAAGCCACCAAGCAAGCCATCATAGAGTGGTGCAAAGATAATTAATCTAAGCCATTCATGCTTCGACAAGCTCAGCACGAATGGCTTAACTTAATAGCCGTGACGCTAGAGCGTGAAAACAATCAATGTTCTAAATAGCTTAGACAAAATCTTGCAATCAAGTTAATAATACCCACAGCACAACGACATCTTTCAACCCCAAGGCATTAAGATGAGCAGTCCGCCCCCACTTCCCGATGTTTTAACACAACTCAAAGAGGTCAGAAGCGAAGCGGCAGAGCTGCGTAATTTCACCATCACCTTTTTGTCGCTGTTACTGTATATCGACCTCATCATCGCTGGTACCGATGCCGAGCAGATTCTGCGTGTTGCCCCTGTCACCTTACCGTTGCTTAACGTGCCACTGCCCATCATCGGCTTTTACGGGTTTGTGCCTTGGCTGTTATTGCTGTTTCATTTGAATTCGCACCCACGTCCGCAAAAATCTCGGCAATCTGCCGTTTTTGCATTGGATGCTTGGCAGTCACAGTTCAACGATATACTTTGTACTCAGTCTGATTATCTCTGTTTGTCTGGTGTTCTGGTGGCAGGCAACGTGGTTATGGTTGCTAATGACTATACTGCTTTTGCATTGGCGAGCAGTTGGTGGTGAAAATCCTGCTATGCAGTTTGTGCTGACCTTGATTACCTTGGTTTGTTTGATTATCTGGCCACTGGCGACGTTGTTATGGCTACAAATGACCATATTGCCTTATCACAATCCAGAGCTGATTTGGTGGCAACGCGCTACCATCATACTCGATGTGCTACTGATTGCTTGGTTGTGGCCTAAGACCTTAGATAGCAAAGATTCGAGTAAAACGTGGTGGTGGAATGGTATAGAAGGCGGGTGGTATTACTTGGTTTTTCTAGGGCATAGTCTGTTATGGTATGTTGCACAGCTATGGAATACACTGCTCAGCAAATGCGCAACTTTCATGCCTTCCTTACATCCTACTTTGCTTGCTTGGCATTGGCACGTTACGCCATTTTCTAGTCTCTGGCACACCGTTACCGACCAAGCCGCGTTACCCAAAGCCATCAACACCTTAGCACTGGTACTGGGTTTATTGGCGACCTTGTTTTTAAGCTTGGCAGTAGCGACGTTGCCAGACTCTCCAGAAGAGCAGTTCGTCATTGACCATGTAAACAGTGACTGGTTGCAAGCGGTTGATGTTAAAGAACAACAAGAAGGATATGATTATTTTATTAGCGTTACCCGCAGCGCATTCATACCTACTGCTTGGTTACATGAACAACACCTAATTTACAATTCAGCAGAATACGACAAAGTGCTTACCAAAGGAGCGAAACCTTGCCCAAGCACAAGCTTCTTAACAAACTGTTTAATGGTACAGCCCTTATTACCGCGTAATTTGATTTTGCGCGAAAAAGTGTTAACCGATGATGTCAATCTAAAGCCAGAATTAGAAGCCAAGTTACAAGTTGTCGTATCCGATGAAACAACAACCAAGTCTTCAGCACAACTGACTGCCGAAGCAACTAAAGCCCAGCAAACCCTAGTCGAGTCATTGCCACAAATTCGTGGTCTGACCTTACAAAAGCGTAATTTTGATTATGCCGATTTTAGCGCATCCTCATTACCCAAAGTCGATTTACGCTTAGCTTCGCTAAAACACGCGCTGTTAACGGACGCACGACTAGAACAAGCGCATTTAAACTCTGCTCATCTTGAACAAGCCACTTTATCGAACATCAAACTGACTGGCGCGAATCTGAACAATGCCAAGCTGACTGACGTGAATCTGAACAATGCCAAGCTGACTGACGCGAATCTGACCAATGCCAACCTGACTGGCGCGACTCTGACCTATGCTACCCTGACTGGCGCGGATATGAGCAGTGCTACCCTGACTGGCGCGACTCTGGACTATGCCAACCTGACTGGTGCGAATGTGGACAATGCCAACCTGACTGGCGCAGACCTGAGCGAAACCGACCTGACTGGCGCGATATTACTAATCAATGCCAATACTTGGTCAGAGAATAAATTAACAATCAGCGCAGACTATCAGCAGGCATTGACTTCGCTCGCTAAGTATCAAAACAATCCGCAATCACTAGA
>NQJH01000156.1 GCA_002256685.1 Methylococcaceae bacterium NSP1-2
GCAATACCTTGACCGCCGCCGATACATTGCGTCGCTAAGGCGTAGCGTTTATGTTCGCGTTGTAACAAACTGGCGGCTTTACCGGTAATTCTCGCTCCTGTCGCACCTAAGGGATGACCTAACGCAATCGCGCCGCCATCGAGATTAAGTTTATCCAACGAAATAGGCAATTCTGTCAGCACAGCTAAAGCTTGCGCGGCAAAGGCTTCATTGAGTTCAACAATATCAATATCATTCAATGTTAAACCTGCACGTTGTAAGGCTTTATGCGTCGCGGCAACAGGTCCTATGCCCATAATATCAGGCGCACAACCTGAAACAGCGGTAGCTTTAATTCTCGCTAACTTCGGTAAATCGTGTTTATCGGCATAGTCTTCACTACACACTAATACCGCCGCCGCGCCATCGGTCAACGGTGACGATGTCCCCGCCGTGACACTGCCAGTGGCTTGAAACGCGGGGGCAAGTTGTGCCAATGTTGCAGCGGTAGAATCAGGACGCAAACAGCCATCTTGGGTTACTGAACCGATGGCAATAATTTCATCGTTAAAGTGTCCTTGTTGCTGGGCAGAGTAGGTTTTGTGTTGACTAAGTAACGCAAACGCCTCTTGATCGCACCGCGCTATCGCATAGCGTTTAGCCAAATTTTCAGCCGTATCACCCATGCTAATAAAAGCGTCGGGGAAACTCGCATAAAGCGCGGGATTGGGCATCGGATTAAAACCGCCCATCGGTATGCGAGTCATGGATTCCACCCCCGCACAGATAAACACGTCACCCGCATTCAGTTGAATCGCCCCAGCGGCAATATGAATCGCCTGCATAGACGAGCCGCAAAAACGGTTTAATGTCATGCCTGCAACCGTCACAGGCAATCCTGCTAAATGCACCACCAGCCTGGCCAGATTGAGCCCTTGCTCAGCTTCCGGAAATGCGCAGCCTAAAATAAGATCTTCTATATCATCAGGATTTAAACTGCCCCTTATGCGCTGGCGTAAAAGGTGAACGGCAGTAGCCAGCAATAACAACGTGTTTCATGGTCTTATCTCCAGTTGAGTGTCAGAAATTGGGTGGTGGTAAAAATTCGTGACAGAGGAGTCAAAAAACATGTTTTTTGATTCCATAACACGCCACTACCAAAAATTTAACATAGGCGGTGATGCACAGCGTACTCCACCAATTTGACTTAAACAATCAATCCTAACGCAACGTGCCAACGGGAGACTTTACACCACGGTTTTCGGTATATCCGCCTCACTGCCAATCGATTTTTGTAGGTGAGAAGTCATTTGCACAGTGCGGGATAAATCCGCACCTACAACACAATAATAAGCCTTAAGTGTACCCGTCTATTACTGCTCAATGACGTTTCCACTTAGTAAAATAATGATAAACTTACTTATTTTTCAATTTTTATAAATACCATTATGATTAAACAAAACCTTTTGATTTTAACTGTCATGAGCAGTGTCCTTGCCCTACAAGGCTGTTCATTTTCAGCAAGTTCTAAAAGTAGTTCGACTTCATCCGAATCTTTAAGTAGCCTCACCAGTAGTGGATCATCGTCGGATTCACAAACTAACAAAAAATATACTCAAGAAGTCTCTGATTACACCACGGCTTATGTAAAGTCCTCGGCAGCCAATGCGGATTACAATTCTTTTGCGAAAGGCATTAGTGACATCGCCGCCAAAGCGGGGATTAGCAATTGGGAACAAGAATCTTCAACTTACGTTGCGATTGGTCAAGGCTTAAAACGTGCAGGCGCGACGGGTGCTGCTTACGATACTTATAAAAGCAACTTCGCCCATGATAATGCCGCTAACATGAAATCCATTCAACAAGGTTACGATAAGTAGGATTCATCGTTATTAAACGCGCATTACTGTTATTACTGTGGAGCTGGTCAACGGCAGGACTGGCGACCAGCGTTAATTATCTGTATCTGGAAGCTAACGAAGGCACAGCCAGTGGCGGACACAGTGCCTTACAGTTAGCCGACCAGATTTATCACTATCAGCACGTTGATTCAGGTTACATTCGACTGATTAAACAAGACGTTGCCGCGTTTCATCATAGCTATCGGTTTGTACAAAATCGCCCACTGCATTCCAGCCGTGTTGACGTTTCAGATGACACCCTGAACCTATTGAAAGACCACTTTAGTCAGCTTTATGCCAATCAAGAATTGCTATTTAAAGCACTAGCTAACCTACAAAAAGATCGTTTGTTTTTACAGCAATTACTACACGAACAGTCCAGTGATACCGTGTTGCAAATAAAAGGGTTGGGATTATTCAAAGCTAATCCAAAATCTATTGCCAACCAGACACTACAGCACTTACAGGCACTGATAAACAAAACCTACGGCGTTGATTTTCTTGCTGACCGCGTTGAGCAATTGAACAAAACCATCACCCGCTTAACACCCAGCGACTGGTCAAAACCGTTAGCCACACCTGTTTATACGCTGGCAGAACATTATCAAGATGTGCAAACCGCTCGCCACGCCATACAGTTATTACAACAAGACGTAGCGGCGGAAACTATTACCTTAAACCAACCCTTAACGCCCGCAGATACGCAACGCTTAGAACATTTCCAACAGCAATTACAAAATAACATTCTATCGTTATTAAATTCAAAACGCCCTGATTGGGGCTACGCACTACTGATTAATATCGCCCGTTTAATGGCAGTTAATGCGTCATTAACAGCACAGCACTGGGTATTTATTGATGATTTTGCCGAGCATAGTGAACAAGTACCCAGCGAACAAATACCCGACTTAGCCGCTCAATTACAAACCGCCAAACAGCGGTGGTTAGCGGCAAAACCCAGCACTCAGTTTACGGAAATGGCTTACAGCCGTTTAGAAATGACTGCTAATCATTATGCAGAACTCAGTAAAGCGGGAGAAGTTGTTACTATCCGTTATACAGGTGAACAAGCCCTGCCTGACAAACCCGCACCATTAATCATCGACAGCGTACCCAATTTAAGCGTTGCGGAACTTAAACAAGCTCTAGCCGACTTAGACCACTACGAAACCCGACTCCATCAACAGTTAGCGCACCATAACCGTTATGATTTAGTAAC
Source organism: Methylococcaceae bacterium NSP1-2 (assembly GCA_002256685.1). Classification (GTDB taxonomy): domain Bacteria; phylum Pseudomonadota; class Gammaproteobacteria; order Methylococcales; family Methylomonadaceae; genus UBA4132. The sequence goes on from NQJH01000156.1 coordinate 3,100, forward strand.
CCGCAATTGTGTCACCGAATTATTCCGCACCATAGACGACGCGATACTGAATAGCCCCGCGTTACGTTTAACCAATTCCACAAACACCCACCTTGAACAACCGCTAGGCGGGCATATTCGCGCCGATTATAATTTTATTCCGTGGGTATCATTTCAAAGTGTGCAAAGCCAACTTCATGTCAGTGACAGCCAGCTATTGCCGTCATATCGTGGTTTGCAATTGGAAAAGTTGGCTAATCAGCCGCTGGAAAGCCTAAAAGAAATCAGCACTCTCACTAGTTCATCGTATTTATTTAATAGCGATGATGCGTGGTTTGTATTTTTTACCGATGACATGATGCTCTTACGCCCCGTCTTTGGCGCGTTTAATATTGCAACAGCGATTACACAAAGTATATTCGGCTTATTCAGTTTGCCATTCGATGACGGCGAAAACCTACACGCGGGCGCGGTCGGTTTTTTAATGAGTGCGCCTGAATTAGTATTTATCAATATTCGTAAAGGCAGTTATCCGTATTTGTCCCCTGCGCTTGCATTGTCGAATGAGGTGAATAGGTTGTTGCCAGACGCTAGTGAGTAGTTTATATAGCGAAGTGATAAACTGACCGAAAATAGTAAGTTGAGGAAATGTATTTATTATGGAATTGCTTTGGGTTAGTGCCGCTTATATAGCGGGTTTAATAAGTAGCCGTTTATATTTGCCGCCATTAGTTGGTTATTTGATAGCGGGGTATGTTCTAAACGTTATGGGCATTCAAGTGGACGGAATGTTAGCGCATTTAGCAGACATTGGTATTGAACTGCTGTTGTTTACCGTCGGCTTAAAAATAAAGTTAAAGTCATTGTTACGCTATGAAGTGTTGAGTGTGGGCGGTACACACTTGCTTCTGGTCACAGCAATTTCGATGTTCGTTTATTTCGGTTTTGGTGGACAAGTTGCGGGCGGCTTAGTATTAGGCGCGAGTTTGGCATTTTCCAGTACCGTGTTAGCCATTAAAGTCTTAGAAGACAGCGGCGAATTGTCCACGTTATATGGTCGTGATGTCCTCAGTATTTTAATTTTACAAGACATTGTTGCTATCGGATTATTGGCGGTTGCCGATGGCAAGTCGCCCACACCGTGGGCATTTGGCTTGTTACTTATTCCTTTTCTGCGCCCGTTAGCCTATCGCTTACTGAATGCCAGTCCTGACCACGAATTAAAATTACTGTTGGGTGTATTGCTTGCCTTAGCCGGCGGTGTATTAGCTGAAAAAGTCGGTATTTCCAGCGATATAGGTGCATTACTGATGGGCGTTATGCTGGCTGGACATCCCGATATAGAAGAACTGTCTGAGAAATTATGGGGCTTAAAAGAACTTTTTTTAGTCGCGTTTTTTCTACAAATTGGCTTAACCGATTTACCCAGCTATGACGAAGTAATACAGGCATTAACGCTGACGTTGATGTTGCCCTTACAAGGCGGCTTATTTTTCGTGTTGTTTTTGTTGACGGGATTACGCGCTAGAACGGCTTTTGTGTCTTCTTTAGCCTTAATGACTTACAGTGAATTTGCGTTAATTACCTCCAATGCCGTTGTTAACGCACATTTATTACCGCCAGTTTGGAAATCTATTATTGGCTTAGCGGTCGCACTTTCACTAGCGATTGCTGCCCCGTTAAATCATTTTTCGCATCGGATTTTTTCCGTGCTAGAAAGTTTTTTAATTCGGTTTGAGAGAAAAATGGAACGTACTGACCGTTTGCCTACCAGTGTTGGCGTGGCAGAATGGTTAGTTATTGGCATGGGGCGTACTGGAACGTCTGCGTATCAGGCTTTTCATCAACAAAATATTCGGGTATTAGGTTTAGATGCCGATCCGACGGTATTAGAACAATTACTCGCTGATGGACGGCGGGTTATTTATGGTGATGCTGAGGATACTGAATTGTGGGAAAAAATACCCTTGGCAAAAATCAAGGGTATTGTGCTGACTATGCCCGAATTTGAAGTGAGAACATCGTCGATTAAGCAACTAAAACTGCGTCAATTCACCGGTCATATCGGCACGGTGTGTTTTCACGATGATGAGGAGAAGACGCTTTACCAGTTAGGCGCGACCTTTGTAATTCATCCGTTAATCGAGGCGGGAAAACAATTAGCCGAACAAATGTTGGAGTCAACGCGTAAGGTGTTATAAGTCAGCGGGTATAAGTCACTCAAATTTGTGAGGTCTTAAAGATCTCGCAAATTTATATAATTAAACTGATTGACGTTTAAGCTGTTTATTACGTTTATTGACAAAAAAACTATTCCCTTCAATTTTCTTAGCCTGTTTTTTTGCCCCTGTCGCTAAATCAGCTATTTCCACATGCGATTGGCACTGCGCTGTCGATAACTCATCTATCATACCAATAGATAAACTTATTAATGGATAAAAACATTTTTGACCTGCTCTATTATCAGTATGTATGCCCTTTGCTTTTATATCTTCGTCTTTATAATAATTCGGTACAATATGTTTAAAGATTTTTAATATTTTTTTACAGCACTTTAACCAATCGTCGCAAGTAAAAATTACAATAAAATCATCACCGCCTATATGACCAATCTGACCTTTTTTAATCGGAACAAATTGGCTAATTGTATTTGCCACAGCTTTAATAATTTCGTCGCCCACATGGTAGCCATAAACATCATTAAAAGGTTTGAAATTATCTAAATCAAAATACGCGACACTGAAAGGAATTTTCTTTGCCAGTAATTGATTAATTTGTTCATTA
>NQJH01000012.1 GCA_002256685.1 Methylococcaceae bacterium NSP1-2
TGCCCTAAACCTCCGCTTGGTTTTACACGCCAATCCTGCTTCCTGCATGATGCGCCCAATGCGCCGACGACTCACGCTATGACCTTGTTTTTTCAGCACGTTCTTAAGACGGCGCGTTCCATAGACTGCACGGTTTTGGGTGAATGCCTTCGTGATGACCGTTTTGAGTTACTTTGCGTGTTTCGCCAGCTTTTGTCCACGCATAGTACGCGCTACGGCTGACCGACAACACCGAACACAGCCGCCTGACTCCATAGTCCGCACTCTGTTCCAAAATCCATGCGGTCTGAACCATGCTGCTCTGGCAAAGTACGCCGCCGCTTTTTTTAATAGGTCTCGCTCCTCCGTTAAGTGAGCATTCTCTTTTTTCAACCGCTTTAGCTCATCGTACAAATGTTCATCCGTTCGCACAGGTTTGTCAGGTTTGGACGGGTGACTGTGCTGATAAACCCAGTTGTACAGCGTATTTTCCTTTACGCCCAACGCTCGCGCTGTCTCTGCCACATTGCTCGATTCGTTCGCTAATTTCACCGCACAACTTTAAATTCTGCACTGTATTTTTGTTTGGCTTGGTTCGTCATATAAACACTCTCAGGTCTTTTCATTTATTTTATAAAAAAGTGTCCTGTTTAGTGTAGCCACATCACCATTATCAGTAGTGTGCCATACGCACATAATTCGAACCACATCGAAGTTGGCTTCTGTCTGCGGGGAAATACCTAAGTAGTAAAGAATAGGCTCAGGTATTATTCAGTCGGTGACGAGCGGTAGGAAAAACCCTACTGCTCGTTGGTTTTGTTCCCACTCTCTTGATTAGAAACGAGTGTATAAAAAAGCTAACAACAAGCCCACGCAATAGCCAGCTTATCAGGATGCTTTTCACACTGGGTAACATGCGCAATACCTGAATCACCAAACATATAATCTAAGTTATCTTCCGAATCGAGCTGAAAAATAAGCTTCATTCTATCACCGCAATCAGGACAGTCTGGATACTCAATACCTTGTATCCAAGCAGGCCACCCCAGCAATTTATCGCCCGATTTAGGGTAATCTTGTTCATATAATAGCTCTGATTCTGCATCGCTTAATTCAACACCCAGTTCATCCAGTTCTTCAGGATTGGGATAATCGTCGATTGCTTTCCATCCGACGATAACTTTTTCCTCAAAGGCATTGATGACAGGCGAGCTGTTTAGAGTTTTTGCAACAAGCTTGGCAGGGTCAAGAATGCGTAGCAACGCGCTATTTGCAAAAGGATAATAAGCATCGCACTCACTGTTTTTATCGGTTTGTTCCAAGTTTGTACAGTAAAAAACCTGCAATATGCCACCCCCAAATGCTTGTTGAGCCTCTTTGGGTAATTCACTGGCGTTTAATTGCACAAATAACTGCATTTCTTGGTGGCAACTGCCGCATTTTGGCCATGTTTCATTTTCATTCAATAATGGAATGCCCGAAAATTTAGACGTTAACACTGAACCGGTTTTGTTTTCAACGACAGGAAACCAAGCGGTTTTTTTAAAGGCAACAATACGATTCAACAAATGTTGTTCGGCGGATATTTTATTTTTAGTCGTCATGATGATGAAACTCACAAAGCAGCAAAAGAACGTCATTATAGGAACATAATTATTTTTTTGAACAAAAAACTAAGATAAGGTATATCTACGCAACACCAACATCATTCTTTTAAAGGCGTGCCGATGAAAAAATTTACTCATCCTGATTTTCAAACCCAACTGGGCAAACTTATTGCTGAGCTTGAACAGGCTTCACAAATTGAAGTGGTCGTTATTATTAAACAAAATTCGGGTAATTATGAGGATGTGCCGTTAGGTTTGGGGGCTATGTTGAGTATGTTGACGTTCAGTTATTTAGTGCTGGTGAATACCCGCTTTGATGATTATCTGATTTTTTTTGCCACGCTGTTAGCGTTTGGATTAGGGGTATTATTGGGGGTGTTGTTGCCGTTTATGCAGCGACTTTTAGCGGGAAAAAAACGCAAACAGCGCAATTGCATCATACCAGTACCAAAATAGCGACGTTAATTTATATCTCTTTATTAGAAAAAATGGTTTATGTGGTTGCCGATAGAGGGGCGCAGATGGCAATTCCAGAGGAAGAATGGCAAAAAATAACCACGAATTTAGAAAATATTTTTAAAGCTAAAAATACCCCTGAGGCATTGTTAATCGAATTAAAAAAATGTAAAGAGACTTTTCATCGTTACATTCCTGCTTTGGATTGCTGGGCTTAATTATATTTTCAATACAGGATGTTCAAGCGCGTTTTGGCGGTGGACATTCTAGCTCTTCACATTCCAGTTCCTCACATTCAAGTAGCCATTCATCTTCACACAGTAGTTATTCGTCCTCTTCATGGGGCAGTCATTCTTCCAGTTCTTCATCTAGCAGTGATGGTATTGGTTTTTTTGTCATGCTTATATTAATCATCTGTGTTTTATATATTGTCTGGGCAATCTATCGAAATCAACCCACAATTATTATTAACAAAAGCCCAGTAGATTATTTTGATGAAAAGCAATTAATTGTCTTTAAAGAACGAGACCCTAATTTTTCGCGTATCGTGTTCTTAGATTTTGTGCATTTACTTTATGTTAAATATTATAGTTATTATGGCAAAAAAGACTTTGATTATTTAACGCCTTATTTAAGTGATACCGTACAGCACGATAAAACGCTGGATTTATTAATTGGTCAGCAAGTCATTATTATTAGTGAAATTGTCATTAATTCAGTGCGTTTATTTTCAATCACCCGCACTGCTGATGAAGATAGAATCGGCGTAGAAATTGAATCCAATTACACCGTGCATCCTGCTTTTCATACCGAAGCATCAGGTAAACAACATACCCGTTATGCGCGGTCTGAACGTTGGTTTTTTCAGCGTAAAAAATCTTTACAGTCTTTGCCGCCTGAAAAAATGCAAGCTTTAAGTTGCCCGTCTTGTGGGGCGGCGGCGCATTTTACCGATGCGGGTGAATGTAAAAGTTGCAAAACGGTGATTATCAAAGGACAACAGCAATGGTATGTAAAAGACCGTGTGGTATTAAATCAATCAGTATTAAATTCGGGTGATTTGGTCGCTTACGCTGAAGAGCAAGGTACGAACTTACCCACTTTAAGTAGCCCAACGCTATTGCAGGAAATAGCCGCTTTTGAAAAACAACGCACTATTGTTTGGTCTGATTATTGGAATACTTTCAAACAACAAATTGTACAGCCTTATTTTTTAGAATTAAATGCCGCTTGGACAAATCACAATTTAACTAAAGTTCGTCATTTAATCTCTGATCGTTTATATGATGCCAATAGTTTTTGGATGGAGTTATATAGCCACTATCGTTTTAATAATCGCTTAGATGATTTGAAAATTCAGGATATTCAATTGGTTAAAATCGAATTAGATAAATATTATGAAACTATTACTGTCCGCGTGTTCGCTTCTTGTTTTGATTATACCGAAGACAGTAATAAAAAAATAATTGCTGGCTCAAATAAAAAACGCCGTGCTTATAGTGAATATTGGACATTTGCGCGGCGGGCGGGTGTGGAACAAAATGAAACTGGATTTGATTTAAACTCGTGTCCACAATGTGGCGCACACGCTGATAAAATGGGGCAAAGTGCAATCTGCGAATATTGCGGTTCTAAAATTAGTACGGGGCAGTTTTCGTGGGTATTGTTTTTAATTACGCAAGATGAAAATTATCGTGGATAATTCATGGGACAGATAACATCCCTTAAAGGGATGTTATCTGTAACAAACTATTAATTTAATATCCGCCCACAATCGTCACTGTACTTTTACCGCCGCCTTGTTTTTCTACCACTACTTTCGCGCCGATACGTTCTACCAAAATCGGCACATGAGAAATTACACCGACTTTTCTGCCCAAAGCTTGCAGAGTGTCTAAACTGGCAATAGCAATATCTAAGGTTTCAGGGTCGAGACTGCCAAAACCTTCATCAATAAACAGCGATTCGACTTGGGTTTTATTCGATGACAGCGAGGCTAAGCCTAATGCGAGTGCCAGCGACACTAAAAAGCTTTCGCCGCCTGATAAGCTGTGGACGCTACGCACGTCATCTGCCATGTCTCTATCAATAATCTGTAATTCTAAATCACTGTTGGGAACGCGCTGTAAGGCGTAGCGTTTAGCAAAGTCGGCTAGGTGTTTGTTGCTGTGCGTTAGTAAAGCTTCCAGTGTTAGGCTTTGAGCGAAGACACGGAATTTCGCGCCTGTGCTGGAACCGATTAACTCATTCAAACTTTGCCATTGCTCCCATCGGTGGCGTTGTTTATCCAAATCAGCTTTAAGATGGCTACTACTGGCGATTTTTTTGTCGTCTTCGCGTAGTTGAAATTCACATTCTTGTTTGTGTTCGTTTAGCGATTGTTTTTGTTGTTGCAACTGTGTCGCTGTTTGCGTGGCGGTGTCTTCCGTAATTTCAACAGCTTGGCTTTCATGGTGTTTACGGTCATCGGTTTTAACATTCAGCAATGCGGTGGCGGCTTGCAGAGCTTTGTCCAATTGTTCAATGTAGGCTTTCTGCTCGGTTAGCCAGTTTTCATCTTGTTGCAATAACTCGCTTAACTGCTCACGATTGATGGCTAGGCGTTCTAAGGCGTGGTTAATCGTGGCTAAGGCTATTTGTAACACATCAGCGCGGCGGGTAGTTTCAGTTTGCCAGTGTTGTTGTTGGCTTTTTTGGGTGGCAAGTTCAGTGGTTGCTGTATTAACAGAGTTGCTGGCTTGTTGTTGAGCGGCTTTTGCTTCACTCACTTGTTGATTAAGGTTTTGTTCGATAATGTCTGCTGTCACTGGGCGATTAAAATCGTCCCCACAATCATAATTGGCAATAAGTGTTTCACGTTCACGGGTGAGGCTTTGTTGTTGCTTGGTTTCGTGTTGAATGACGGCTTGTTTAAGCGTGAGCTGTTGCTGATATTGGCTAAAATTTTGTGCGGCAAGTTGTGCTTGTTGCTCAATCGTTGCTAGGTTTTTGCTAACTGTTTCTAGCTGTTGTTTGTTTTGCTTGAATTCTTGTACTTTTTTACTAAGTGAGGAAGGCGATGCGAGATAATTTTGCCAATCTGCCAACTGCTCACAGGGTACAGATAATGCTTCGACAATATCGTTCAGTTGCTTTTCTAAGCGGTCAATATTGGCAAGATGGGCGCGTAACTCCGCTTTATTCTGCGCGTGTTGTTTATCCAGCGCGGCGTATTCGCTGGTTAAACTATCGTGTTGTTGCTTGCTGGTATCATAAGAAAGTTGCGCGGTTTTTAACTGTTGTTGCAAGGCTAACGCGGCTTTTTCTTGTTGTTTGATGTGGTCTATGTCAACGGTAACGCGCTCATGCTGTTGCTTAAGTAACGGCAATAATTGCTCATCATTTAATGCCACAGGTGGTTTATTATCCCAAGCCAAATCATTCCATTCGCTGTTCAGCGTGTGAGTTTTTTCTTGCGCCAATAGTATTTTATTGTTCAGTTCGGTGGCTTTAGTTTTCTCTTGGTCAATCAGTTGGTAAGCATTGGTAATGGCTTTAATCAGCGCGGCTTTTTCAGAGTCAAGTTCGTTGACGCGCTGTTGTTGTGCGTGAGTATATTCATTGCCCAACTGCACAGCGTGAGTTTGCCACGGATGTTCCAACGCACCGCACACAGGGCAGGGCTGGTCTTTGATTAACAACTGCCGTAGTTGCTCAGCATCTTTATGGCGGGTGGCTTCAATCAGTGCTAGGGCTTTTTTGGCTTCTTCTAGGCTGATGTTGTTGAGAGCTTGCTGTTGATTGAGTCGGTCAAGTTGTGAGCTGGCGGTTTCTATGGTTTGCTGGGTGGCTAGTAATAGCGGTAAATCTTGTTTTATCGCTTGCTGCAATTCTTGGGAGTTAGTTACCAATAACAAAGCGTGCTTGATATGCTCGCCTTCTGCTTCAAGTACTTCTCTTGTTGTGTGCAACTGGCTTGTTGGAATGCTTTCATCATCCCAACCTACTTGTTTTTTAATATCCTCAAGTTTAACTTGCTGAACGTCCAAAACTTGTTTTTTAGCATCCATGTCAATCTGTAATACATTCAAACGGTGCTGATCTTTATTCACCGTCGCCTTGATTTGCTCAGCCGCTTTGAATTCATCCTCTCTTTGTTTGATGCCCGCCGAATACCGATTAAGCTCGCTTTCCCAATGTGTCCAATCTGCGGCAAGTGCTTGTAAATCTTGATGTTTTTCTAGCCAATCCGTTAGCTGCCCTGCTAAATCGTTTTGTTCAGTTTGCTGTTTTAGCAGTGCGTTCTGCTCTTGTTGTGCGGCGATTAACGCAGCATTAAGTTGTTTTTCGTCCGCGATAAAACCGTTAAGCGTGGTCTGCACTATCTCAAACCGCGTATCCAAAGCGCGAATAGTTTTTAATACGGGTTGGGCTTGCTGTTGCTTGGTTTCAGCGGCGTACAAATAGCCAGCTTGCGCAGTCAACTGTTGAGTCGCAGTATTCAGTTTTATTTCCGTAGCTACCAGACATTCACCAGCCGTTTTTAACTTTCCCTCTGCATCAATAAAATCCGCCTGAGCAGTTTGATAATGGCTTAACAACGGGCGTAATGGTTCAGCAGTTTCGACTTGTTTAACCCGCGCTCGTAATGGTTCGCTGGCATTCCATGCTTGTGAACTTTCAGTTAATGCGGCAGTGGCAATTCTTTCAGCGGCTAGGCGTTTTTTCAGTTCCGCATACCAATCGATGATTTTTTGATTATCGACGATTTGTTTATTCAACTCGCTCACCGACACAGTGAATAAATCACGCTGTTGTTCTAATGCTTGACGCGCTGAGGTATCGAGTGGAATTTGATTTTCCATCAAGCCACTAATACGGTCTAGTGCCTCTTTTTCCAATTTAGCCCGTTCAAACGCAGCTTTGGAAATTTCTGAATACAATTCCGTTCCCGTAATGCGTTCCAATAAACTGGAACGCTCATCTTTTTTAGCTTTTAAAAACGCGGCAAAATCGCCTTGTGCCAATAACACCGAACGGCGAAATTGATCAAAATTCAAATCAATTAAGTCGCTGATAGCGTCCAAGGTGCTGGTTTTAGTTTGCCCAATACGTTGCCCGCTGTTGATATGACTGAGCGATATTTCTTGTGCTTGTAATTTACCGCTGGCTTTGCCTCTGGCTTTACTGACTTGCCAACGCGCTCGATACGATTGTTTATCTTTGCCAATAAAATCCACTTCAGCAAACGCGTGACTTGCACCACGGCGCAAAATCGAGCGTACATCATTGTGTTTTACGCGCTGATTTTCATCTTCGTCTTTATGACCAACCGCAAAACCAACACCATCGGGCAAGCGCGGTATTTTGTCATACAACGCTAAACACAAAGCGTCCAAAATGGTACTTTTACCCGCGCCTGTTTGCCCTGTAATGGCAAATAAGCCCGCTGTTTGTAACGCGCCTTCGTTCAATAAAATTTCAAATTCATCGGCGAGACTGGCAAGATTTTTACCGCGTATGGCTAAAATGCGCATTACTGTTCTCCCGATAAACTTTCGACTAATTCATTAAACAAAGCGGAGATGTCATCAGGTGCAGGTGTGTCGTATTTATTGGCATAACAGCGTTGAAACACATCCAGCGGTTGTAATTCTTCCAAGCGTTGCTCAATCTGCAAATCCGCCAGACTGCCATCACTGCCTGTATAAGCGGTGGTTATTTTTAATAAGCGCACAGGGAGTCTAGCAATCACCTCTTCAATTTGTTGACGCAAACTAGGTTCTGGTTTATCCAATTTAATGCGCAATTCGATAAATGGGTGTTGTGTTTCATGTACAGCCTTTAATTGCAAACTTTCTAACTGTGCCAGTATGTCTGAAAGAGTGGCAAAATCTTTGCTATTCGGCAGGCGTAATAATTCAATATGACGCGGGATTTTAAGCGGCGTGATTGCCACATTCTGTCCCGTTTTTACATCAACTTGCAGCACCGAATGCACATAATGGCTTTCATCAAACGATAACGGAATCGGCGAACCGCTATAACGAATATGCTGATTTCCCCCCACGGTTTGTGCCAAATGCAAATGCCCCAACGCCACATAATCAATGGCTTTAGGAAATAGATCAACAGGCAGCGCGTGTTGATTACCGCCTAAAATTTTACGTTCACTGAGTTCCGACACATTGCCATTCACCATATAACAATGCCCCGTCATAATCAGACTTTGACCCTGTTTAGCTTGGTTTTGCAGGTGAGCAAACAATTCATCGTACAAAGTTTTAACCCCCGATACTAAAGGATCATCCTCCGTTTCACTGCTAGGTAAATCCGCATTACGCAAAAACGGCATCGCTCCACACCATGCTTTAACTTCGCCTGTTGCATTAGTCAACGGCACTATCAACCGCCGCCAATCAATACCGCGCTGATTATCACGCTGCAAACCGCCAACCACATGAACGCCCAACGCATTCAGAATGGACGAAGGCGCGTCCAAACGCGTCGCCGAATCATGATTTCCGCCGACTAAAATAATATTCAACTCAGGTTGTTGGGTTTTGGCATGGACTAAAAATTCATACAATTGCGCCTGCGCCGCCGCTGACGGATTTGCCGAATCAAAAATATCCCCCGCCACAATCAGCGCGTCCGCTTGTTTGCTCAGTAATTCAGCCAGTAACCAATCCAAAAACTGTTGATGTTCAAGCTGGCGTGAGACACCGTGTAAAGTGTGACCTAAATGCCAATCGGCGGTGTGGAGGAGTCTTAGCATAGGGGGATTAATTAAAGAGTAGGGAAGGGCGATAGCCCGATCAACGATGTGATGGTTATTGTCACCACATTACAAACTACAACTTAAACTGGCAATAAGTGCCTGTAGTTCCTCGTTTTGCGCCAGTTGTGCCGCATAAATGGCATAACAAGTCCGAGTGGTTTCAGGGTCAGAAAGATAGCAATAACTTACATCGTTGGCATTTTTCGGTAGTGAATATTCTGGCATCAGCGCAACACCAATACCTGCGCGTACCATATTAAGAATCCATTCGTCGCTATTGCTACGGTAAGCTGCATAGAGATTAATTTCACGATCTTTGCAAATGCTTTTCATGGTTTCGCGCAACTCACAATTCAGTCTATCCAGATAAGGTTCTGATTCAATGTCTTTTAAATCAATTTTAGTCAATTGGCTAAATCGGTGTGTAGGATGAAAAGCGACCACATAGCGTTCTGAATACAGTGGTGTTGACTGGTAAGGTTGCCCCAATAACTGCGTGGGCGCGCTAATGACTAAATCCAGCAATCCAAATTCTAATTGTGTTAGCAAGATTGTTTCACTATCTATCAATAATTCTATTTCGACATGTGGATATTCTTGTTGGTAACGCGCAAAAAATGGACTTAAACGCTGTGCGCCTATGGTGGTCATGACTCCAACCCGTAAGGGCGTTACACGCTGATGCGTAAAGCGAATTGCATCGGCTTTTATTGACTGGGTTTCTTTGAAAATTTTGCGTAAAGTGGGTTCAACTAGATGACCGAGTGCCGTTAATTGACAACCTGAGCGATGGCGGATAAACAATTCACCGCCCAATTCTTCTTCCAGTTTTTTTATTGCCTGTGTTAAAGACGGTTGGGAAACATAATTAAATTGCGCAGCGTGAGTGAAGTTATTGTGATCACAAACTGCCAAAAAATAACGTATTTGGTGCATTTCCATCGTGTTGACCTTATATAGGCAACGCCTATCGTTTCATAGCAAGTCGGTATTATACAGGCACTTTATATTAAGCATAAGATGACCGCCATTATTAACAAAACCTTATTGAGAAAATTATGACACCTGCAAAAATGATTGTTATGTATCCGCAGCCAACAGACCTTGAAACGTTTGAACACCGCTATGCGAATGAACACCTTCCTATGGTGGTAGCAAAACTAGTAGGGAAGACTCGTTTTGTTGCTTCGTTAATAACAGGCAGTGCAGGCGGTGTCACCGTCCCTTTTCATCGCATGGCGGAAATTTATTTTCCGTCCATGCAAGCGTTAGAAAATTGTCTACATTCAGTAGGCGGACAAGAAACATTAGAACACTCCGTTGAAATTTCAACCGGTGGTGTGCCAGTATTTTTAATGGCTGAAGTTCGAAGCCTTGATTTTTAGGCAGGAATAAACAATGTCATATTTACCCTCAACACCAGAGCTGAACACTTTGGCGAGTGTCTTGAAAAAATATCCTCGTCGGGGCGTGTTACTGTTTAAATTGCTGGAAGATATGGATATAAATTTTTCTCCGCTAAATAAAGAGTTTCGTGAATTAATCATTACTTATATCTCAGCACTGAATCAGTGTAATTTTTGTTACAACATCCATAAAGTGAAATCGATAGAATTAAACATCAATAATGAAGCGATTATCGAACAATTAAAAACCGATATTGATAGTACCAACGTCAATGAGAAATTAAAGCCTATTTTGCGCTTTGTGAAAAAGTTGACACTGACTCCCAGCGAAATTACCTCTGAAGATACCCAGCCTATTTTTGCAGCTGGTTGGAATGAACAAGCATTTCTTGATACGGTTTGTTTATGCGCTATTGTCAATTGCATGAACCGATTTGTGATGGGTATCGGTGTAGATGCGACAGCTACGCGTAATTTTTTGCTTGATACAGGCTAGCCGTGCCTATCACCAGCGTTAAAAATACGAGGCAAATACATAAACATTTTGGAGGTGGGTTAAATCTGGAGTCCAATAGCGTTAGCTTTTTGCGATTCGCCAATAGCTAAAGCTATTGGACTCCACAACTTTCATTCTGATTATTATGAAGGCACAGAAACAAACCCTGAATGATCAGGAAAAACGAAAGAGATTATTGATTTCTTTAGTGCGGTGAAGGTGAATTAGCGAAACTAATCCTACTGTGATTTGTGGGTTTTAATGCTATCAGGAGGTTAAGCCTGATAGCATTGTCGATAACGAGACGTTATTTTTCTAGCCCAATAAAATCCCACACTTGATGCGCAAACGTAGCCTCTTTATGCTCAGGGACGGGGGGACCATTCGGATAGTTGAGTTCATAAACGCGAGTCACATCCTTCAACAAGTCAGTCATGCCCAGATTGGTGTAAGCTTCCTGCATGACTTGCATGGCATACGGTACAGCGGGTGTGCCTTGGTAATGCTCAACCACCCCCGACGCTCTACTGGCGGCAGCGACATAGGCTTTACGATTCAAGTAGTAACGGGCAATATGCACTTCGTGCATAGCTAAGTTATTATTAAGTGCAATCATCCGCAGTTTGGCATCAGCAACGTATCGACTGTTAGGAAAGCGAGTGATTAATTCCTTAAAGTTATTGTAAGCTGTTTGGGCTTTGTTTTGATCGCGTTGTGAGGTATCGGTGGGCAAAAAGCGGTCAACAAAACCGATGTCTCGATTATAATTAGCCAACCCTTTCAGATAAAGCGCGTAATCAACCCCTGGGCTACGCGGATTCATTTTAATAAAGCGATCAGCGGCAGCCACGGCTTCTTCATGCTTGCCTGCTTTATAATAGGCATACGCCAAATCCAGTTCGGTTTGTGCCGCCCCATCGCCAAAAGGATAGCGGGTTTGAATGGCTTCGTAGAGTTTGACGGCTTTGTCATAACTACCGGCATCCAGAGCGGCTTTGGCTTCGCTACGGAATTTTGTGACATCCCAGCCTACATACTCGTCTTCAGTTGATGCGCTAGAGTCGCCAGAAAATAAATTGCTCAGCGTACTGCAACCTGAAAGTGCTAGGCTTAAAAAGCCAATAAATAAAATTTTTATTAAAATTAATCGCATGATGCTCATGACACGTTGTAACATTAGAGGTTTTCTCGTCGAATAAACGACTGTATATCGTGCGAGTATAACTTAACTATGGGTTATTCAGAAGAACTTGTTATGACAAAATTAATGGAAGAAGTACCTTACGAAATGGCAGGAATGCGTTTGGATCAGGTGCTTGCAGAGCTATTTGCCGATTATTCGCGCAGTAAATTACAAACATGGGTTAAAGCAGGGCGTGTCCTAGTCAATGGCGTACCGCTGAAAGTCAAAGATAAAGTAGACGGTGGTGAAATTATTACGCTGGATGCTGAAGCGGAAGTGGTTATCCATGCTGACCCTGAACCGATACCGTTAGATATTGTGTTCGAGGACGAAAGTATACTTATCGTCAATAAACCAGCGGGCTTAGTGGTGCATCCTGCGGTAGGTAATTGGCACGGCACGCTATTAAACGCCTTGCTTCATCATGATGCCAGTCTTGAAACCTTGCCCAGAGGCGGTATTATTCACCGTCTCGATAAAGATACCAGCGGCTTGTTAATGATTGCCAAAACGTTGCAAGCGCATAATAGCCTGACGCAACAACTGCAAGACCGTACTATTACCCGCGAATATCTGGCTATTAGCCGTGGACGTATGACCGCTGGCGGCACGGTTGATGAACCTATCGGCAGACACCCGCAAGACCGTTTGCGTTATGTGGTACGCGATGCGGGTAAAGAAGCCATCACCCATTACCGTGTCGTGCAACGCTTTACCCGTCATACCCTGATTCGTGTGAAATTAGAAACGGGGCGTACTCATCAAATTCGTGTTCACATGACGCATATTCGCTTTCCGTTATTAGGTGATCCTATGTACGGTGGACGTTTTCAAATGCCACCGAATTGCAGCGAGTTACTGGAAAAAGAACTGCGCAGTTTTAAGCGTCAAGCCTTACACGCTGAAAAATTAGGCTTACAACACCCTGTGACCGATGAATATATGGAATGGGTACAACCCCTGCCTGATGATATGGTTCGTTTGCTCGCCGCACTCGCTGATAATGAACAAGAATAACCACTGGCTTACCCCTGATTGGCCAGCACCTGCTAATATTTACGCCGCCACTACTTTACGCACGGGTGGCGTGAGTAGTGGTGCTTATACCAGTCTTAACCCTGCGACCCATGTCGGGGATGATTTGGACTGTGTCAGTGAAAATCGGCAACGCATTAAAACGATGTTAGCTTTACCTGCTGAACCTGTGTGGCTAGAGCAAACCCACAGCAATCTTGTTATCAATGCAGGGAAAACTACCCGCTTGCAACAGGCGGATGCCAGTTATAGCGATGTGACGGGCGTGGTGTGTGCAGTCATGACGGCGGACTGTTTGCCGTTATTAATCTGCTCTACTGACGGTAAGCAAATCGCCGCTATTCATGCGGGTTGGCGGGGTTTATTAGCGGGTATTATCAGTAATACTTTAGCCGCCTTATCGACTACTGAAGTATTAGTGTGGTTAGGTCCTGCCATTGGCGTGGCGTGTTTTGAAGTGGGCGCGGAAGTGCGTGAAGCGTTTGTGGCAAAGTCTGCCGCCTATAGCTCTGCATTTACGCAAACTAGCCCAGACAAATACTTAGCCGACATCTATCAACTGGCGCGAATTGAATTAGCAGGGCAGGGCATTCATGCCGTTTATGGTGGCGATTTTTGTACTGTCACCGAACAAGAGCGTTTTTATTCCTATCGTCGAGACACCCAAACAGGACGTATGGCAACACTTATCTGGAGAACATAAGGACTGTGCATTTACTGATTTATATTATTATTTTTACGGCGGTCGGTGGCGTATTAAGCGTGTTAGCGGCAGGTGTTTTTTTATTACTACCCGATAAACAGCGCGACGCGGTATTACCACATGGCATTAGTTTTGCCATTGGCGCATTACTCGCCGTTGCTTTTTGGGGCTTAATTCCCGAAGCCTTTGAAGCGGTAAAGCCTGAACAATTTCAATCCCTGTCTGGCACTATTTTAGTCGGTATACTGGGGTTTTTCGTACTGGAAAAATTATTGGTTTGGCGACATTGTCATTTTGGCGATTGCGCTGCTTACGACGAGGAAGAGCATGACCACAATCATGATCATGAGCATGGACATCATCACGGAGTCAGTAAATCCGCAGGAGCGTTAATTATTATTGGCGATGGTATTCATAATTTTGTTGATGGTGTACTCATCGGCGCAGCATTTTTAACCGACGTACAGTTAGGTATCGTCACCAGCTTAGCCGTTGCCGCACATGAAATCCCCCAAGAAGTCGGCGATTTTGCGATTTTATTACAAAGCGGTTATGGAAAAGGTAAGGCGTTGTTTTATAACGTACTGGCGAGTTTAACCACCGTCATTGGTGGCGTATTAGCCTATTTTAGCTTGGCAGATTTACACGACAGCTTGCCGTATTTTCTGGCACTGGCAGCGTCAAGTTTTATCTATATCGCCGTTGCCGATTTAATTCCATCCTTGCACAAAAAAACCGACACTAAAACTTCGTTACAGCAAATTGCGTTGATTACGGCGGGGGTGTTGTTGATTTGTACGCTACATGATATTGCGCACCATGTAGACTTGGGTTAATACTTATTTGTCCACGAAAAATACGAAAGGCACGAAAATAGGATGGGCTGACGTAAGGAAGC
>NQJH01000157.1 GCA_002256685.1 Methylococcaceae bacterium NSP1-2
AGATTTAGGGGCTTTTTGGGCAGCTTCGCCTAGATGGTAGTCCTTTAAGTCTGCGGAATCTTCTAGGGCTTGAACGAGATCAAGAAAAGGCACGCCAACTGGTTTTAAACTATCATTACTGTCAATATCAGTAGCAAAAAAGCGGCGACGATTGGGACGATATTTACCGTTTTTATTTGCCCCGTGCGACGTAATCCAATAGATACGATTCCCAATTCGAGCCGCCGCTTCAATATCGGCTTCTGGACTTTTTGAGTCGAGTTTCAAAAAGGCAGTCAAGTCTTGCGAAACAACGGCTGCACCTGATTTGTCGCGCTTATAAACCCTCAATATATTGTCTTCGTCGTTAGCGACAACAAACGAATCAGAGCCGATAGCAACGGCGGCGGACGCATCACACATACCATAATGTTTGACAGCTGTATCTGCACTAACCGTAGCAACAATAACGGCGGCGGCACTAGACATTTTTAGGTTCATAAATAATTCCTTTAGTGATGTTTCGATTACGGTTGATATAAGTTTTCAACAATAGTATAGGTATTGAAAAGCATTGCCCTCGTTAATATCGAGACGTTCTGATAAAGTAACCGCATTATCTTTATAATCAACTAGCAAGGTTTTACCGACTGGCTTATTATTAGCCGTGTGAGCTTGCCTTCTACCCTTATTCGCCAAGCTATCGATGAGTGCTGGAATATCTCTGCCTTTGTCTAAAACAGCATTCAGTTCATCATTTAATGCCGTCTCATTCGGAGGAAATATATCTGTCCCTTCTACGCCCCATTGTTGAACATAATCACCATCTCTAGTGCCTAATAGCCCCGATATGTTTGCCTCAGAACGGTGATTTATAATAGCCATTAAGCGATATTTTTTATAGTCACCCCACGAATAGCGCACAGGTGTTCCGAAAGTGACTATATCTAAATTCACGGTTTTAATTTTTTCCAAATTGCTGAGCAGTTCTTCAATGTTGCCCAAATGCTGGCTGTTTTCCATTATTTTATACAGCCGTTGTGCTTTTTCACCATTTTCCAAAAAGGTAGTCAACAATGCAAACAGTTGCCCCGCGTGGCTATGCCCTAACAGTAAGATTCTTTCGGTATCCAAAATTTTATCTTGAGTAATGATATTGGCTAATGTTTCAGCTAACTCTATTGTGCCTTTTAAACGCGCCAGATGATAATTTCCACTCCCCCATGTAAATAACGCACAGCTTATTTCATGATTCAACGCCTTACCGAATGCCTGTGCGTATTCAGGGGTGTAATTTCCAATATCTTTTGCAAGATGGTTTAATAATTTCTTGCCTTGAGTTTTTAACGTATCAGTAATGATGGTAGACCCCGTTAATTTTTGGTCTATGGGTTCAAACAAATCAAAAAGACCCAGTGCGTCATTGCCAGCAAAAGTACCATGAACCAATAGAACGTGGCGCACATTATGATTCTTTAGCATCTTTCCCTGCGCGGACATTTTCAGCGTCCATTCATCAGATTCAAATTGTTCACTTTCATCGAATAGTAAAATAGTCATTTAAATCACCTTTAGTAAAATGCCATGGGCAAGCGTTTGCCCATGCCAATGGGTTTTATAAATCATCATTAGCTTTCATAAAGTTATTTAATAGTTTTTTTGCTTTACACCTAAGCGTCCATTTAAAGACTGGCGTACATGAAATCATGGATGCAAAAGAACCCATTGCCTGTCTAGCCCATTCCTTAATATCAGCCTCATCTTTATGATGAATAATTTTGCCATTTTTGATAGTTAGATTAGCAGTAATCTCGTAATCTATCGGCTTACCTTTAGACGAATCTTGCTCATCGTATCCAAAAATATATTGCGCTCGATAGACCAGTATAACAATCCCATCTTCTTCTCTGGTCTTGGATGGGGCAAATGTCACCTTAACCGGCTCAGGCTTTTTAGTACAAAACCACTGCCACATGGCAAACACCTGCTTGCCTTTAATATTGTCATAAGCCATATCAGAAAATGTGACCTGTTCATCAAGGTATTGGTGCATCCCTTGATAAGCCTTCACCTGATCTGCTTCTGTTTGTGCTTGTGCGGCTGACGCATAACAGCTAAAAAAATTATTTGCTATGTCTATGTTGGACATTGTTTGTTACTCCTTGATTATGTCAATAAGCATGGATTGGAATGAGAGACGAACCCACATTAATGTCTGAAGTCTCCTAGAGGTCTAATCAGCATAAACGACTACAAATTATCAAGATGTTTTTTTGCCAAGTCGGCGATTTTCTGTGCCTCATTTTTTCCGTTAATACAACGACGTGCATTTATAAAATCGGTTGTGTGTGCGTTGATGTAGTCAGATATTTTACGCCCAGTGAATGCGCCCGTTTTAAAGCCATGCACTAGCACAAACAAGGCAATTTCTGGATCTAATGCTAATTCAGGGTGGTTGAGTAAATCTTTTCCCAATAACTTGCCGTATTTTTTATAGTTGTAATCCCACGTCAGTTGGACATAGCCACGCCCATAATAGGGATAATAGCTAGATTCAGGATGGTGTGTTTTAAGGTAGGCATCAGGATGGGGTAGGAAGTAGGCTTCGGTGACGGGTTTGAAGGTGTGATTAGTTTCATGATCGGCTGTTGCGAGTACATAAGCGATCTGAGTTTTTAGACCAATTCCTTGACGAATACACTCGCTTTTTATCGCATCGATAGTGCCTTGTTTGCTAGTGAAATTGTGAGTTGGATCGGGTTTTGCGTTATCCAGCATTTGTTGAAGTTTGTTCAGTGAGTCGGCATCAATTGAACTATCGTCCTTATTTGGGGCGGTGTCATCCATAAATTCTACCCAAGCACCACGGGTATTATGTCCGTATTTGCCATCAATTTCTCCAGCGGGATAGCCGAGTTTAACCAAAGCGGTTTGTAGTTCGGTAATTTGACCCGCGTTAAGATCACTGATAGGCGTGGCTACGCCACTAGGGATGGTTGTTAGTTTTGAAAGTTTCATAATTGTTCTCCAAAGGATTTGAATTTATCGTTCTTATAAACATTAAGTGGTAACCTGCATAATTGGCTATGGCAATTTCCCCCTTCTTTTGTCTAGCGGTCAGAATAAAACACAAATAAAGTCACTGGTTGTGGTTGCACACTTCACTCAGTACCATCAATCGTATCGTTTTGAACATCATCGTGTATTGGGCATAGTGCTGTGACCGTGTAGCCGTTTCCTCCAGGTTTATGTCCGATGTTGATGCAACCACCTTCTTTTAAACTACTTTCGACATCTTGTAGTTTATTCAGTGGAACATCATTCATTACAAATTTCTGAACATTTGTTGGCGATGTCATTATTGTGTCTCCGTTAATTTGTTTTTACAATCAATTCGTTGGGACTCCCATTTGGCAGCATACAAAAACTCAGCGACCACACTTCCAGACGGATTTTCTTTCCACAATGGCGTTAACTTTATGCAAGCGTTAATCAGATGTTGTCTTTTGTTTTCGTTCAGAAACCCTCTAGGCTTTATATAATTTTCTAGCCAATCCCCTGCATCTGATGCCTTAAAATCGACTTGCCTAATTTCTATTATTTTATCCTCAGCCAAGTGTTCTTTTTCCCCAGCCTCTTTTTGAATGGATGAAATAGCACCTAACAGAGTTCCCGCATTGTAGTAATCGATGAGATCATGCACGGCTTGCGCCCATTGATAGTTCTCAATCGGTAAAGTCATGCCTTTGGTTAGGTACACTAATACTGCTTTGCGGTCAGCGTTCATTTGTGCGACCAAACTTTGAAAGGTTTTCTGGTAAAAATAATTGGTATCAATTGATCCGTTGATGCCATTGACTCCAGCGGATATGGCGGCTAGGATGGTTTTTGTGCCAGCAGCACCGACCACAGTTCCCGCGAGATTCATGGATAACTCCACTAAGTCGGTGAACATTTCTTTATTTTTTCTGTTAGTTTCGGTGTTGTTGATAAATTCGGCATAGCGCACATCCATGATGGTGAGTGCTTTGGAAATTAAATCGTTTCTGGTGGGTTTGTCAGTGACTTTTCCAATGGCTTGTTGCGCAAACTGCTTGGCATACTCATTGATAACATCTTCGGAGTCATAAGAAAGCGTTCTGGAATCCGAAAATTCAAGGGGTGATTTTGGAGTGCCCGATAAAGTGGTGCAAGCGTTCAATAAAATGAACAAGGACAGGATAAGTGCGAGTTTGATGGTGTGCGCATACATTGAAAACCTCCAACTATTATTGTGGTCAGTTATCGATAAATGGCATCTGTAATCATAGAGTTAATAAACCGCGCTCTATGCTTGTGGACATGTCCACAGCAATTTATCTGAAATATCAATCTTGCATTAAGGATGAAATAGTCAAAAAAGGCGACGAGTAAACTATAAATTTTGGGGTTAGCTCAAAAAATTCGTTTTCATTCACCTGTTCAAACTGTTTTAACCAAACTGATGTTACGCACTTATAACTAAGAACCAATAAGTTACCGCTATTGTTTTTCCTAAAATCCTAAGTGAATAAGTCAACAATTAATTTCACTCTAGCATCAATACTCGATGGTAGCAATAGCAAGATAATACATTATTGCGTTTTATTTTTACGGAAAATATTTTTATAATCCATTGAAATATAAGTAAAATATTAAAAATAGGTTGTTTGTTTAGAATAGCTATATTTAAATATACAAAATATATCGCACTTACCTACACGGAACATTATTCTAGGTTGTGATAATCTCTTAATTGGATTGCACAATACTCAAATGACCGCAGAAGGATACAATAACTTCTTTCAACACTTTACATTGGAGACCATCATGGCAATCAAACAACTTTCAGTCACTGATTTAAAAATCAAAATCGACAACCAAGAGCCGTTATTGTTGCTGGATGTTAGAGAACCGAACGAATTTCAGTATGCGCACATTGCTAACAGTGTGTTGATTCCGCTAGCAGAAATTTCCGAGCGATTAGATGAGTTAAATAAACAGCAAGCCATTGTGGTCATTTGTCATCATGGCTTTCGTAGTCAGCAGGTTGCGCTGTATCTTGATCATTCAGATTTTAGCGATATTGCTAATTTACAAGGCGGTATTGATGCGTGGTCGGTGCTTTGTGATACTTCCGTGCCGCGTTATTAGAATTGCCACTTTAGATTTAACGCGTGGTACGGTATTCTAGCGGTTTTGACGCATACACAGACGAGAACGATGCAAGAGAATTATCAGCCGCAAGCGATTGAGCAAGAAGTCCAAAAAATCTGGGAAGAGTCGGGGGTTTTTAACGTTCAGCCCTCTTCCACGCAAGAAAAGTATTATTGCTTATCGATGTTTCCTTATCCCAGTGGCAAGCTGCACATGGGGCATGTGCGCAATTACACTATCGGCGATGTGATTAGCCGTTATCAACGCATGTTAGGTAAAAATGTCATGCAGCCGATGGGCTGGGATGCCTTTGGTCTACCTGCCGAAAATGCCGCGATGCAACACGGTGTGCATCCTGCTGATTGGACGTATAGCAATATTGATTATATGCGCGACCAGTTAAAACAACTGGGCTTCGGTTATGATTGGAATCGTGAACTTGCCACCTGTGATCCTGAGTATTACAAATGGGAACAATGGTTTTTTCTCAAGTTACTCAAAAAAGGCATGGTTTATAAAAAAACCGCGCCCGTCAATTGGTGTCCCAATGACATGACCGTATTAGCCAATGAGCAGGTTATTGATGGCTGTTGCTGGCGATGTGATACGCCTGTGGAACGCAAAGAAATCGCGCAATGGTTTTTAAAAATCACTGCTTATGCGGATGAATTATTGACTTCGTTGGATAGCTTGGACGGTTGGCCAGAGCAAGTTAAAACCATGCAAGCCAATTGGATAGGTCGTTCTGAAGGCGTGGAAATGGATTTTGCTGTACCTGATATGGCTGAACCGTTACGCATTTATACCACGCGCCCTGATACTCTGATGGGGGTCACTTATTTAGCGGTCGCCGCTGAACATCCTCTTGCCTTAAAAGCCGCCGAAAATAATGCCGATATTCAAGCTTTCATTGAAGAATGCAAGCACATGGAAACCGCTGAAGCGGCAATGGAAACCATGGAAAAACGCGGTGTTGATTCAGGTATCACGGCTTTGCATCCGATTACTGGCGAGATTGTGCCTGTGTGGATTGCTAACTTCGTGTTGATGAGTTACGGCACGGGTGCGGTGATGTCTGTGCCTGCACACGATCAACGTGATTTTGAATTTGCGAAAAAATACGACATTGCAATTAAACAAGTTATTTTTGCTAAAGACGGCAGTGATGATGACTGCACTGAACAGGCTTACACCGCTAAAGGTGTGTTAAAAAATTCAGCCGCGTTTGATGGTTTAAGCTCAGAACAAGCCTTTGACAGCATCGCCGAAACTTTAGCCAAAGACGGCAAAGGTTTACGCAAAGTCAATTTCCGTTTGCGTGATTGGGGCGTATCCCGTCAACGTTATTGGGGCGCACCGATTCCTGTGATTTATTGTGATGATTGCGGCACTGTGCCTGTACCTGAGCAAGATTTACCTGTCACCCTGCCTCGTGATGTGGTGCTGGACGGTTCACAATCACCGTTAGTTGCACACCCCACTTTTTCACACGTTGATTGCCCACAATGCGGCAAAGCTGCACGCCGTGAAACCGATACCTTTGATACTTTCATGGAATCATCGTGGTATTTTGCGCGGTTTGCCAGCAATCAAGGCGACAGTATGTTAGATGCGAGTGCTAGTCACTGGCTACCAGTTGACCATTACATCGGCGGTATTGAACACGCTATTTTGCATTTATTGTACGCCCGTTTTTATACCAAATTATTGCGTGATGAAGGCTTAGTTACTTGTGATGAACCGTTTAAACGCTTGCTGACTCAAGGCATGGTGTTAAAAGACGGTAGCAAAATGTCTAAGTCCAAAGGCAATACGGTTGATCCACAAGGCTTAATTGCCCAATATGGTGCGGATACTGTGCGCTTGTTTATTATGTTTGCCGCACCGCCTGAGCAATCATTGGAATGGTCGGACAGTGGTGTGGAAGGCGCATCTCGCTTTTTGAAACGCTTGTGGCGACAAGCCTATTTACATGTTGAAGCAGGCGGTGCGCCTGTTAAGTTGGATAAAGCACGTTTGACCGACGAACAGAAAAGCGTGCGTCGCCAATTACATCAAGCGATTCAAAAAGTTACCCATGATATGAGCGTGCGGATTATTTTTAATACCGCGATTGCCGCTAACATGGAGTTACTCAATACCTTAAGTAAATTCACCGATGAATCGAATAACGGTAAAGCCATACGCCAAGAAGCCTTGGAAGCCATTGTGTTGATGTTATCGCCTATGGTGCCGCATATTTGTCATCAACTGTGGTTAGATTTAGGGCATAGTAACGCGGTAGTCGGTGAAACGTGGGTATCTGTTGATGAAACAGCATTAGTTCAAGATTCCTTAGAATACATCATTCAAGTCAACGGTAAATTGCGCAGTAAGGTGTCGGTGTCTGCTTCAGCCACTAAAGACGAAATACAAGCGGCTGCCTTAGACGATGAGCATACTCAACACTTTATTAATGGTCAGCCCATTAAAAAAGTCATCGTTGTGCCTAATAAACTGGTTAATATTGTTATTTAATACGCGTGACCTTTCAGGTTTTCAAAACCTGAAAGGTCTGATTGTTGCGTAACGTCACACACATTCGGAGTCACCTGTGCCAGTAAAAATATTGTCATCAACCCTCGTAATACTAACAGTCTTATTCTTGACTGCTTGTGGTTATCATCTACGCGGTGCGATAGACTTACCTTCAGAGATGAAAACCGTTTATCTTGAGGGCGCGTCAGCACCCTTAGTTGAACAATTTAAAAAAGCACTAGGGTCATCAACCGTGCAGTTGGTCAATTCGCGTGCTGCTGCGGGTACTATTATCCTTGTATCCAACGAAGATACCCTGAAAAACGCATCCTCATTAGGTGCGTCAGGACGGGCTAATCAATATAATCTAGTGTATCGTTTAAATTATGAAATAACCGATGCGAATAATGCGCAAATAGTGAAGTCGCAACCCATTGAAATCAGGCGTGAATATTTTAACGATCAGCAATTGATTCTTGGCAAAGATAATGAAGAAATAGTGATTCGTAACGAAATGTATCAACAGGCAGTACGCACCATGATTAATCAAGTGCGAACTGGATTAAAGAAATAATGCGTCTTAAAACCGAACAACTGGGGGCAGCCTTACAAAAAGGCTTAGCCCCCGTTTATTTCCTCAGTGGTGATGAGCCGTTGCAATTGGGGGACGCGCTCGATGCGATTCGTAAAACGGCACGGGCGGCAGGTTATAACTCCCGCGAGATTTTTTCAGTAGAAACAGGGTTTGCATGGAATCAATTGGCGTTGTCGGCTGATTCTATGTCTATTTTCTCCGATAAAAAAATCATTGAGTTGCGTATTCCCTCTGGCACAGTCGGAACAGAGGGCGCGAAAGCACTCACTGCGTATTGTGAACGCTTACCGCAAGATACCTTGTTGTTAATTAGCATGGGAAAACTCGCCAGCGCGACGCTAAAAAGCCGCTGGGTGGAAAGCATCGATAAAGTTGGCGTAGTCATTCAAGTCTGGGCGTTAGAAGGGCAAGAGCTGTTAAACTGGTTACAACAACGGCTACAGCAACGCGGCTTACAAGCAGAACCGGATGGTATCAAATTACTGGCTTCCCGTATTGAAGGCAATCTGCTCGCCGCCGATCAAGAAATAACCAAATTGTATGTGCTGTATGGCGCGGGAAAACTGACCACAGCGCAGATTTCTGATGCAGTCGCTGATAGCTCACGTTACGATGTGTTTAAGTTGGTAGACTGCATTTTATCCGCTCACATCAATCGCATCATTAAAATATTATCGGCGTTACGCGCTGAAGGCATTGCTGCCCCTGTCATACTGTGGGCATTAACACGAGAAGCGCGCAGTTTAATTAAAATTAAATTAGCACTGGCTAGCGGTCAACAAAAAGATACTGTGTTTAGAAATAACCAGATATGGGATAAACGTAAGCCGTTGGTTGATAAAGCGTTGAGTAGACTTAATCTCTCTCATTTAAACCACATACTGATCTTAGCGGCTAAAGCAGATCGACAAATCAAAGGGCAACAATCAGGGGACGCTTGGGAAACCTTGTTAGCCGTTTGCTTGCAATTCGCCTCCCTACAAATTACCAGAAATACCGCATAACTACGCTACCTTGCACTCACCCAAACCATCGCCTTGCTTTCAGTGTTATTTTTTTTGTTTGCTATAATATTCAATGAAACTTTAATACATCACTGCCTGTTGTTATAAAAAGCACTTGCAGCCCGAAAGTCCCAGTAAAAAGAAAACGATATTTTGATATTAATACGAAAAACACTCTGTTTGCCTCATGCTAAGCGGTTATTTCATATCCAAAGCGGTTCTTTTCATTTAATGGAAATGACAAATTATGCGCAATATTAGCCAAATCGTACACAGACTGTTGGCAGTGTACATTATTGCTATGTTGATTATTATCGGCATCGCTATTGCTAAGTTTGTCCGCGAAGAAGTGAAAACTTCGAAAT
>NQJH01000158.1:0-4091 GCA_002256685.1 Methylococcaceae bacterium NSP1-2
TAATATCGAGTTAATCTGTCCTGCAACTATCAGTAAAATCAATTACCGCCCCGATTCATCACCCGAATTAGAATTAGGCGATGGACGCATATTGTCTGCTAAAGTCTTGGTTGCCGCCGATGGCGCACAATCTCGCGTTAGGCAAACGGTGGGTTTAGGGGTGACCAGTTGGGATTATCAACAACACGCGTTAGTGATTTATATCGATACCGATTACGAACAGAAAGATATTACTTGGCAGCGTTTTGTTGCCAGTGGTCCGCAAGCATTTTTACCATTAACAGGGCATTATGGTTCGATTGTTTGGTATAACTCGCCCGATGAAGTGAATCGCTTAAAAGCCTTGTCATTTGACGACTTAAAAGATGAATTAGTTGCCGCTTTTCCTGCGTGTTTAGGCAAAGTCAATGCGGTATTGGGAACAGCTAGTTTTCCGTTAACTCGCCGTCATGCGCAAAGCTATGTTAAGCAAGGGGTGGTGTTAGTCGGTGATGCTGCGCACACCATTAATCCATTAGCAGGACAAGGCGTGAATATCGGTTTATTAGATGCCGCCGCGTTAGCTGAAGTGCTGTTAGAAGCAAGCCAGCAAGGGCTGAACATCGGCGACATTAACGTTTTAAAGCGTTATGAAAAAATGCGCCGCACTGAAAATCTAAAAATGATGACGGTGATGGATGTGTTTTATAACGTATTCAGTAATGACATTTTACCCGTTAAATTTTTGCGCAATCTGGGGCTAGGATTAGCTGAACGTATCTTACCCGCTAAACATAAAGTGATGCGTGGCGCGATGGGCTTAGAAGGTAAATTACCGAAGTTGGCACGCGGTGTGCATATTATTTAATTTAAGTGAGTGTGACAAGTCACGCCCACTTATGATTATAAATTCTAGCTATTAGTAAAAAATTGAGTGACGTAATGGACTTTCATCTGTACAATCTAGCAGTTTTGCCAAAGTGCGCACTCAGTTAAAAGTATCGGTATGGATACACAACGACGGTTTTTGATATCCTCCCCGCCCTAATAAAGGGCGAGGATTCCATAGTTTAGCCTTTCATGCCCGAAAGAGGTGTCTCTGAAAAACACCTTATTTCAACCAATCTGTACTTAATATAAAGCCAGAATGAGAAAGTACACAGCGACAGTGCATCCAACAAGATAATACTAACACAAAAAATTTAGTAACAAATCAAAGGCATCCTTACATACCCCACCTGAAGGAAGGGGCTTTACGGACTTTTTGGTAAAGAATAAATGGTAACCCTTAACACATATACTTTTAGAGGTGACAATGAGTCAAAGTACGCTACCAACTAGACAGGGTTTATATGATCCGCGCAATGAGCATGATGCTTGTGGCGTGGGCTTTATTGTTCATATAAAAGGTCAAAAAAGTCATGCTATTGTTCAACAAGGTTTAGATTTACTGACTAATTTGACCCATCGTGGTGCAGTCGGTGCTGATCCAAAAGCTGGCGATGGTGCAGGTATTTTAATTCAAATACCCGATACGTTTTTGCGTGCTGAATGCGGTCAATTAGGTATCACTTTACCGACTGCGGGCGAGTATGCGGTCGGCATGGTATTTTTGCCACAGAATGATGCTGATCGTAGCCGCTGTGAAAATTTATTAACAAAATTTATTACCCAAGAGCAAGCGGTGTTATTGGGCTGGCGTGATGTGCCTGTCAATAATGACGGTTTGGGTGAATCAGTCAAATTAGTTGAGCCGGTGGTTCGACAAATTTTTATTGGTCGTGGTGCGGATTGCGCCGATCAAGATGCGTTTGAACGCAAGTTGTTTGTGATTCGTAAACAAGTCGAAAACGCAGTGCGTGATTTGAATTTGGATCATGGTCACTCTTTCTATATGCCGTCGTTATCTTCACGCACGATTGTTTATAAAGGTATGTTACTGGCGGATCAAGTCGGCACCTTTTATCCCGAACTAAGCGATGCGCGTATGGACAGCGCGTTGGCGTTAGTGCATCAACGTTTTTCTACCAATACTTTCCCGACTTGGGATTTAGCTCATCCGTTTAGATTGATTGCCCATAATGGTGAAATCAATACGCTGAGAGGCAATGTGAATGGTATGGCGGCACGTCGTCATTCAATTGCGTCTAAATTATTGGGCGATGATATTCATAAGTTATGGCCATTGATTGCGGAAGGGCAATCGGATTCTGCCTGTTTTGATAATGCGCTGGAATTATTGGTAGCAGGCGGTTATTCAATGGCTCACGCCATGATGTTGCTGATTCCCGAAGCATGGGCTGGCAACGTATTAATGGATGAAAAATTACGCGCGTTTTATGAATATAACGCCGCGTTAATGGAACCGTGGGATGGCCCTGCGGCGATTGCGTTTACCGATGGTCGCCAAATTGGCGCGACTTTGGATCGTAATGGTTTACGTCCTGCACGTTATTTAGTCACGGATGATGATTTTGTTATTCTGGCTTCAGAAATGGGCGTATTGGATATTCCCCAGCACAAGATTATTAAAAAATGGCGGTTGCAACCCGGCAAAATGCTGTTAATCGATACTGAGCAAGGTCGTATTATTGATGATGCGGAGCT
Organism: Methylococcaceae bacterium NSP1-2; assembly: GCA_002256685.1. Taxonomy (GTDB): domain Bacteria; phylum Pseudomonadota; class Gammaproteobacteria; order Methylococcales; family Methylomonadaceae; genus UBA4132. The sequence continues at coordinate 2,587 of NQJH01000158.1, forward strand.
TAAATCGCATTTAGCAAACAGCCAGCCTTATGAAGAATGGTTAGATAAGACGCAGATTTTATTGGCGAAACTGCCGCATGAAGTGTCGGCGATGGCACCTGATGATGAAACCTTGCTGTGTCGTCAACAAGCGTTTGGTTATACCCGCGAGGATATTGAATTTATTCTCAAACCGATGGCACAAACAGGGCAGGAAGCCATTAGTTCTATGGGTATTGATGCGGCATTAGCGGTATTATCAGACCGTTCACGCATGTTGTACGATTATTTCAAACAAGGTTTTGCGCAAGTTACTAACCCTGCGATAGACCCGATTCGTGAAGAATTGGTGATGTCGTTGGTGTCGTTTATTGGTCCGCGTCCTAATTTATTGGGCTTGGATGAAGGCGGTACGCATAAACGTTTAGAAGTCGAGCAACCGATTTTAAGTAATCAAGATTTAGAAAAAATCCGCCGTATTGAATCACGCACCGGCGGTGCGTTTAAAACTAAAACTGTTACCCTGTGTTACCCAGCCGATTTGGGCGCGAGTGGCATGGCGGGTGCATTGGATAAGCTTTGTTTTATGGCAAAGCAAGCGGTTGAAGACGGTAATAATATTTTAGTGCTGTCTGACAGTAACATGGATGCGGCTTATATTGCGATTCCTGCATTATTGGCGACTTCTGCGGTACATCATTATTTAACCCTCGAAGGCTTGCGTACTAAAGTGGGCTTAGTGGTTGAAACAGGTGAAGCGCGTGAAGTGCATCATTTCGCATTATTAGCGGCGTATGGTGCAGAAGCAGTCAATCCTTATCTAGCATTAGATACGCTGTCTAGTTTCTGTGCAGAAATAGAACTGTCTGAATATGAAGCCCATAAGCGTTATATTAAAGCAACTTCTAAAGGCTTGTTAAAAGTCATGTCCAAAATGGGCATTTCAACCTATCAATCTTACTGTGGCGCACAAATTTTTAACGCGATTGGTTTGGCTGAACCGTTCTTGGATCAGTATTTCACTGGCACAACCAGCACCACAGAAGGCGCGGGACTCGCTGAAATCAGTGAAGAAACCAGCCGTCGTCATCGTATTGCTTTTGGTAACGCGCCGTTATATCGCAATGCGTTGGACATTGGCGGCGAGTATGCGTTTCGTTTGCGTGGTGAAGCTCACACTTGGACACCCGCAACCATTAGCACGCTGCAACACGCAACCCGCAGTAACAGCTATGAAAAATACGCTGAGTTTTGCCGTTTGATTGATGATCAAAATGAAAACTTATTGACCTTGCGCGGTTTGATGAAATTCAAAGAAGCCGCAACGCCTGTGCCTTTGGAAGAAGTGGAATCTGCCGCTGACATTGTTAAACGTTTTGCGACGGGGGCGATGTCGTTTGGTTCGATTTCTTATGAAGCCCATACTAACTTAGCGATTGCGATGAACCGCATCGGCGGTAAATCCAACACCGGCGAAGGCGGCGAATTACCCGAACGCTTTAAACCATTGCCGAATGGCGATTCCT
>NQJH01000158.1:4128-9937 GCA_002256685.1 Methylococcaceae bacterium NSP1-2
CAAGTCGCTTCGGGTCGTTTTGGTGTGACCACTGAATACTTGGTGAATGCCGATGATATTCAAATTAAAATCAGCCAAGGTGCAAAACCCGGTGAAGGCGGACAATTACCCGGTCATAAAGTCGATGCGGTGATTGCTAAAGTGCGCCACTCTACGCAAGGCGTGGGTTTAATTTCACCACCGCCGCATCATGATATTTATTCGATTGAAGATTTAGCCCAGCTAATTCACGATTTGAAAAATGTTAATTCAGCGGCGCGTATCAGTGTGAAACTGGTTTCAGAAGTGGGTGTTGGTACAGTTGCAGCAGGTGTTGCGAAAGCCCATGCTGATCATGTCACTATTTCAGGTTATGACGGTGGCACGGGTGCAAGTCCGATGACTTCCATCAAACACGCGGGTTTACCGTGGGAAATTGGTCTGGCTGAAACTCACCAAACGCTGGTGCTGAATAAACTACGCGGACGTATTGCCGTGCAGGTTGATGGCGGTTTGCGTACAGGTCGTGATGTGATTATCGGCGCGTTATTAGGCGCGGATGAATTTGGTTTTGCGACCGCACCGCTGATTGTGTCAGGCTGTTTAATGATGCGTAAATGCCATTTGAACACCTGCCCAGTCGGTGTTGCTACCCAAGACCCAGAACTGCGTAAACGCTTTACAGGACAACCTGAACACGTCGTGAATTATTTCTTCATGGTGGCAGAAGACGTGCGTCAGTGGATGGCAAAACTAGGTTTCCGTAATCTGAATGAACTGATTGGACGCTCGGATTTATTAGACATGAACCGTGCTATCAATCATTGGAAAACCGAAGGCTTAGATTTTAGCCGTATTTTTTATAAACCACTGGTTGACGTTAGCACGGCGGTTTATCAAACCGAAAAACAAGATCATGGTTTGGAACATGCGTTGGATCACACGCTGATTGCGCAAGCCAAACCCGCGCTGGACGATGGCAAACCTGTCGAAATTCATACCCCGATTCGTAACGTTAATCGTACTTTTGGTGCGATGTTATCGGGTGAAGTGGCTAAGCGTTATGGTCATAGAGGACTACCCGATGACACGATTGCGATTCATGCTAAAGGCACAGCAGGACAAAGTTTCGGCGCGTTCTTAGCACAAGGCATTAGCATAGAGCTGGAAGGCGAAGGCAATGATTATGTCGGTAAAGGCATGAGCGGTGGTCGTATCGCCATTTATCAACCCAAAAACTGCCCTGTTAAACCTGAAGAAAATATTATCGTTGGCAACACTGTGTTATACGGTGCAGTTAGTGGCGAATGTTATTTTAGTGGTGTGGCAGGTGAACGTTTTGCAGTCCGCAACTCAGGCGCAATCGCTGTCGTTGAAGGCGTAGGCGATCATGGTTGTGAATACATGACGGGCGGTGTCGTGGTTGTATTAGGCAAAACCGGACGCAATTTTGCGGCGGGTATGTCAGGCGGCGTGGCTTATGTGTTAGATGAAGCAGGCGATTTTGATAAATTGTGTAATTTGGCAATGGTTGAACTTGAACCTCTTCTTATAGAAGATGAGATTTTGGAAGCGACTGCACACCAAGGCGGTGATTTGGAAACGCATGGATTAGTGGATATTATGACTGATATGACGCGTGATGATGCACGTCGCTTGAAGAAATTGATTCAAAATCACAAACACTATACGGGCAGTCAACGCGCTAAGCATATTTTGGACAACTGGCACACCTATTTGCCGCGTTTTGTCAAAGTGATGCCTGTCGATTACCGCGAAGCACTCAAGAAAATTGAGCAAGCACAAGCCTCTGTCTCCGCCACTGCGTAAACGTATTAAAAAAGAAGGTATCAACAATGGGTAAACCAACTGGGTTTATGGAACTACCACGCACTGAGCGTAGCTATGCACCTGCTCAAGAGCGTATTAAACATTATCGTGAATTTATACTGACCCCTAGCGATGACGAAGTCGCAAAACAAGGGGCAAGATGTATGGATTGCGGCATTCCTTTTTGTCATCAAGGTTGTCCGATTAACAATATTATTCCTGAATGGAATGATGAAGTGTATCGCCAAGACTGGAAGCAAGCATTAGAGGTACTGCATAGCACCAACAATTTCCCTGAATTTACAGGCAGAATTTGCCCTGCACCTTGTGAAGCCGCGTGTACGCTGAATTTGCAAGACACGCCTGTGACCATTAAATCCATCGAATGCGCCATTATTGATAAAGCGTGGGCGATGGGTTGGGTAAAACCGCAAATTGCACAGCGACGTTCTGGAAAACGCGTTGCGGTTATCGGTTCAGGTCCTGCGGGTTTAGCGGCGGCGCAACAATTGGCACGCGCTGGACATGAAGTCGTGGTTTATGAAAAGAATGATCGTATCGGCGGTTTAATGCGTTACGGCATTCCTGATTTTAAAATGGAAAAGTCACACATTGATCTCCGTATTGCCCAAATGCAAGCAGAAGGCGTTCGATTTAGACCGAACAACCATATCGGTAAAGATATTTCTGCGCAAAAAATACTGGCTGATTATGATGCCGTCGTGTTGGCTGTCGGCGCAGAAAAACCGCGTAATTTAGAAGTCGCAGGGCGTAACGATGTTGAAGGCGTTTATTTTGCAATGGATTTTTTACGCCAACAAAACAAACGTAACGCGGGTGATGTGATTCCTGACGACATTGCGATTACTGCAACAGGTAAGCGTGTAGTTGTTATCGGTGGTGGTGATACCGGTTCTGATTGTATCGGTACCTCAATACGTCAAGGCGCGGCTTCAGTGGTTCAGTTAGAAATTTTGCCGCAACCGCCTGAAAAAGAAAATAAGTTAATGACATGGCCGAACTGGCCCAATAAATTGCGCACCACCTCGTCACACGATGAAGGTATTAAGCAACGTTATTGGAGTGTCAATACCCAAAGCGTCACCGGTAAAGACGGTAAAATCACGCACCTTAATGCAGTCGAAGTCGAATGGACGCAAGAAGGCGGTCAATGGAAAATGAGTAACAAGCCGAATAGCGAATTTTCGCTGGAAGCGGATATTGTATTTTTAGCGATGGGCTTCACTAATCCGGTACACGAAGGCTTATTAGTTGACTTGGGTGTTGATTTGGAACGTGGTCACATCAAAGCCAACGACCAACAATATCGTACTTCAGTTGATAAAGTGTTTGCCGCAGGTGATGGACGACGCGGACAATCGCTAGTTGTTTGGGCAATCCGCGAAGGCAGACAAGCCGCGCGTGCGGTGGATGAATACTTAATGGGTAGTTCAGAACTACCCAGATAATGGTTTTATGTCCGACTGAGTGAAGTTTTTTGACTCCACTCAGTCGGACAAATACTGACTACGCCACTTCTAACAAGGTCAAAAACTTGCTGACTAATTCGGCAACTGACTATCCGCATTTTAAACTCGCCTTAACCTAGTTATCCTCGTTATGAATACTATGGGCTATCTTGATATACTCACCTCTATTCGGTTACGGATGCTTATTAACACAGCATAAGGCGATAAATTATGGCTACAGAACGACCACCACTCTTTGTTTATTATCTTAAAGTCACGTTAAAAGACTCTAAACCGCCGATATGGCGTGATATTTTAGTGCCTAGCGACCTTACTTTAGAAGAATTGCATTATGTTATACAAACAGTAATGGGCTGGGGTAACTCCCATTTACACCAATTTATCGCCGGAGAAGTGCTTTATACTGATGATATAAACAGTGATAATAGCGATGAATACGGTTTGGATACGCGTGATGAAGACGAACAGGATCGAAACGAAAAAAAATATACCGTCTCGCAAATACTGACTAAAGAACAAGCCTGTATTATTTATGAATATGACCTAGGCGATAGTTGGACGCATAAAATCGAGCTGAAAAAAATTCTGCCTGCTGATCCGAATGCCCGTCAAGCACGCTGCCTTAGAGGCGAAAAAGCGTGTCCACCAGAGGATTGTGGCGGTATTTGGGGTTATACTGATATGTTGGAAACCCTACGAAACGCTAAAAATTCTGACAAAAAGGAAATACTATCGTGGCTCGGTAATGATTTTAACCCTGATTATTTCAATATTGATGAGATCAATGGTCTGCTTAGACATTTATCACTTTAGACTTGCACCTTAACACTGAACCCCTACCCTATTCTCATTATTGCCAGCTCAGGACGTATGTTGGCACAAGCGGCAAATAATGCAGGCTTAAAGCCTTTAGTGATTGATTTGTTTGCTGACCTTGATACGCTAGCTTACGCCACCGACTTTAAACAAGTCCCCGCTTTAACTAAAGAGTATCTAGCCCCTGCATTAGATTATTTTATTGAGCATCATGCGGTGACAGACGTTATTTATGGCAGTGGTTTTGAACAACATCCTGAAAGTCTGTGTTATCTGGCTAGTCGTTGCACACTACTAGGCAATTCAGCTGAAACGTTTATCAGACTGCAAAACAAAGCTGATTTTTTTGCGGTACTGAATCGATTAACTATTCCTTATCCAGAAACCGCTTTTGTCGCGCCAAATAATGCACAGGATTGGTTGATTAAACCCACACAAGGACAAGGCGGTGTTGGTATTCAACGCTATGATGCTAATCACAAAATTGACACAGCGGTATATTGGCAAAAATACCAAGCAGGCTCACAACATTCAGTATTATTTTTAGCGAATGGACAACAGTTACAAGTTATTGGCTTTAATACGCAATGGACTACCCGCTTAAGTGACCGCGAAGAATTTATATTTTCTGGCATTATTAATCATTGCGATCTAGCCGAGGCAGACAAAACACAAATCATTGACTGGCTAATAAAACTCGTTCCCGCCTTTAAATTAACTGGCTTAAATTCACTGGATTTTATTCACGCGGATGGCAACAGCATGGTGTTAGAAATTAATCCACGTCCACCTGCCAGTATGCAGTTATACGATGCCGATTTATTGCGTAGACATATCAACGTAGGTGCGACTTTAGTCGCACATCCACCGCCACAATCAGGTTATACGGGCTATCAAATTGTTTATGCCGAGCAGAATGTGTAAGACAGGGCAACCGATTTGCAGTATTATTGCCCACCATAACCAAGCCCACGCGGTCTTGAACGAATTAACCCTTAAACAACATACTATCAAAGAAGGTCTTTATACTCATGGAACACACACCCAGCGTTAATAAACTCACTCAGCCTTTAGTTCAACATCTACTCGATAATGCCGCAAAACTACGCATTGGCGTTGAAGTTTTAGCCAACGGTTGCACCGTCATTGATGCAGGTATCAACGCCATCGGTGGTTTGGAAGCAGGACGCATTATTGCGGAAATTTGTTTAGGCGGCATGGGAACAGTCTCTATTAGCCACAGCTCTTACACCAACAACTGGCCGTTATCAGTCAACGTCCACACAGGCAATCCTGTATTGGGCTGTTTGGGCAGTCAATATGCTGGCTGGAGCTTATCGCATGAAAAATATTACGCACTCGGTTCAGGCCCAGCGCGTGCGATGGCAACCAAAGTCAAAAATGACGAAGTTGAACCTGTTGAAGAATTATACAAAGAATTAGCTTATCGTGATGCCGCTGACAGCACCGTATTAGTGATTGAAAATGACAAATTTCCGCCATTGGAAATTATCGAAAAAGTAGCAACCGCGTGTAATGTGTCGCCTGATAAACTCACCATCATCGTCACCCCCACCAGCAGTTTAGCAGGTGGTGTACAAGTCGTGGCTAGAGTGTTAGAAGTCGCCATGCACAAAGCCCACGCGGTCTTGAACGAATTAACCCTTAAACAACATACTATCAAAGAAGGTCTT
>NQJH01000159.1 GCA_002256685.1 Methylococcaceae bacterium NSP1-2
TTTGCTAAACCCGCTTCCTCATAGGACAAACCATAACGACGTTGAATTTCTTCTGTCAACTGCTTACCGCCAAACACTTGTTCTCTCGCATAAACTGCCCGTCGATCAAACAGAACATTTAGCGTTGCCATGGTTGCGCCAATGTCGGCAATAGCAAATGTATGTCCATCTACGGAATCAACAAACTGTTCAGAGAGCAATGAAAAAGCATTTTCCATCGCGAACGCCTCAACATCGACAATTCTGGTTTTTAACCCTGCTTTTAATAAGGCTTCAACGCGATCATCGACATTTTCTCTACGCGATGCGGCAAGTAACACATCAACCATGTCGGGACTATTTTCATTGACACCTTGCACTTCAAAATCGAAGTTAATTTCATCCAGCGGATAAGGTACATATTGATCCGCCTCCAGCATAATCTGCTCTTCCATCTCATCATCACTGAGTGAAGCATCCAACGTTATGATTTTTGTCATCACCGCAGACCCAGAAACGGCGACCGTTGCTTGTCTCACTTTTGTTCCAGATTGTTTGACAGCCGCCTTTATTGCATCCGCTATCGAGTTGACATTAGCAATATTTTTATCAATAACCGCATCTTGGGGCAACGGCGATACAGCATAGCTTTCGACTCGGTAGCGCGTACCCACTTTGCTTAATTCCAGTAACTTTACAGCGGCTGAACTTATATCAATACTAAGAACGGAATCCTGTTTGTTGCTAAACCAGCTCATTACACACCCTTAAAAAAGCTTAATCGTTAATATGAACCCCAGATTGCAATGCTAATCGTTGCAAAATTTGATTTACTTTAGACACGAGTATAGTAGTTTTTTCAAATGCTAAAAATTATTCGGCTGATTTGGTCGAAAAATATTGCAACACCTGTTAGCCAAGCAGTGAAAATAACGACTTGAGTATAGACTATAAATTCAGCGCATTGGTCTCAATTCAACTGTAACAAATAAAAAAACGACCCACATACGCATAACGCTACCGAAATTTAGAAGGTGATAAATTCAGGGTGTAATGCAAATTTGTTTCAGACAGATTTGTGGCGGAAGCCAAGGATAGCGCAGAACAGACTTGATGGGGCATTAGCCGCTTGATTGGATAACACATCGTATTTATTAGTAAAAAATGGATTTTTATGCTGCCGGCTCACGGAAACCTTTGCGAATTTTAGGCAAAAAAAATCAGCTACTCAGAAGCCAAGTAGCTGATAATTTAGTATTCTATTGATAATTTTCATAACTAACTGACCCGCGCGGTTTCCACCGTATCAGTTCTTTTTCAGGGTGTGTTTAGACTAAAATCGAAACAAAAACCTGAAAGACTTATTTTCCGTATCTCTTACGGAATTTATCAACGCGACCTGCTGTATCAACAACACGTTGTTTGCCTGTATAAAAAGGATGGCAAGAAGAACAAACTTCTATCTGCAAATCCTTAGTTAATACAGAGCCAGTCGTAAAGACATTACCACAACCGCAGGTTACAGTAATTTGTTTATAATTAGGATGAATTTCTGGTTTCATATCACTTTCACATTAGCCACAAGTGGACTACATACTTGATTAAAGAACCGCGTATAATACGGATTTTACCGCCAATTCGCAACCTAATTCATCACTATGCGTATTATTACCCTCAATGCTAATGGCATACGCTCGGCAGAACGTAAAGGCTTTTTTACTTGGATGCAGCAACAGGACGCTGACATTATTTGCCTACAAGAAACCAAAGCCCAAACCCACCAACTCGACACTGACATTTTCTGCCCCGAAAACTATCACTGTTTTTATCATGATGCTGAAAAAAAAGGCTATAGCGGCGTAGCGTTATATTGCAAAAAGCAACCCGATCAACTAATTAACGGATTAGGCTGGACAGATATAGATAGCGAAGGACGCTTTATAGAAGCGCAATTTGGACAACTCAGTGTCATTTCGCTGTACTTACCGTCTGGCTCTTCGGGTGAAGAACGGCAAGTCTTTAAATTCAGTGTCTTAGACCGCCTACTGCCTTATTTACAACAACGTGTTAGCGAAAACAGGGATTTTATAATTTGCGGCGACTGGAATATTGCCCATCAAGCCATCGATTTAAAAAATTGGCGTGGCAATCAAAAAAACTCAGGGTTTTTACCCGAAGAACGTGCATGGCTAGATAAATTATTTACTGATGGAAAGTGGGTAGATGCGTTTAGAGTCATTAATCAACAAGCTGAGCAGTACACATGGTGGTCAAATCGAGGTCAAGCATGGGCAAAAAATGTCGGTTGGCGTATTGATTATCAAATTATTAGCGAGTCGCTTAAAGACAAAATAACAGCGGCGACTATTTACAAAGATGAACGCTTTTCCGATCACGCACCGCTATTGATGGATTACGACTATTCGTTATAATTCGCTAAAGTGTGCCCTTTGTCTAAGTAAATAAAGGACTTAATAACCATTAGTGCTAGTTAATTTGAGGAGGGCATGGACAAGAGTTAAAGTATTCACACTACAAAATAACAGGCAATAAAAAAGGGCTAGGTTCGCACCTAGCCCTTCGTTATTTGGTGGGACGTGAGAGGCTCGAACTCTCGACCTATGGATTACTTTACTACTTTAGCTTTCACTAACCGCTGATACTCGGCGTTGTAGTCTGGACTTTCTCATCACCCGCCGTGTTAGCGGTTTGGGTGTGCGGCGTTAAGTCTCTGAGGGCTTTCTTAAAAAGTTTTGTTTGTGTTATCTATCATCACAATGTCATTCACTATTGTAATAACTTGATAATATTGAAAACTTTGTTAAGAGTTGCCTGCTGATTGCCCAATCTTCAACATTTTTACGTTGAATGACGTAGTTGAAGCTCTCAGGGGTTTCCAGCATACAGCTGCATTTTCAGTTCATTGTTCCCAATGAACGCTCCTATTTTTGTTAAGAGTCCACTGCTCTACCAACTGAGCTAACATCCCGAACCTGTGCATTCTAGTCAGTTGTTGACTAAAGCGCAACCACAAACAAGCCTTGAAAAAATTCAACCTGCCCCCATACAGGGGTTACTCTTACAAACATAGGATTATAAAATGACCGTTGCAGCACAAAAAGAAACCTTAGGTTTTCAAACCGAAGTAAAACACCTGTTACATTTAATGATTCATTCCTTGTACAGCAACAAGGAAATCTTTTTACGCGAGTTAATTTCTAATGCCTCGGATGCGGCTGATAAATTACGCTTTGAAGCTCTTTCAAATGACAGCTTATATGATGGTGATAGCGAGTTAAAAATTCGTATCGCTTTTGATAAAGACGCTAAAACCATCACCATTAGCGATAACGGTATTGGTATGACACGCTCAGAAGTGCAAGAGCATATCGGTACGATTGCTAAATCGGGTACTAAACAATTTTTTGAAGCGTTGACAGGCGAACAAGCCAAAGACAGCGAGTTAATCGGTCAGTTTGGCGTGGGTTTTTATTCAGCGTTTATTGTTGCTGATAAAGTCACGTTGACTACGCGCAAAGCGGGTGCTGATAAAAGTGAAGGCGTGCGTTGGGAATCAGCAGGTGAAGGCGATTACAGTATTGAATCGGTTGAAAAAGCAACGCGCGGCACCGAAATCGTTCTGCATTTAAAAGAAGCGGAAACTGAATTTTTAGACGGTTATCGTCTTCGTTCTATCGTGCGTAAATTCTCCGATCATATTTCTTTGCCTATCGTGATGGACAAAGAAGTCGCTCCTTCTTACGGTGAAGAAGACGAAGCAGAGACAGAAGAAAAACCAGTCCCAGAAATCGTTGAAGAAACCGTTAACAGCGCGGCGGCGTTATGGACTAAAGCCCGTCAAGAGATTTCCGAAGACGATTACACGCAATTTTACAAACACGTTGGGCATGATTATCAAGACCCATTAACGCATATTCATAGCAAAGTCGAAGGCACGAACGAATATACGCTGTTGCTGTATGTGCCATCACACGCGCCATTTGATTTATGGGACAGAGACGCAAAACACGGCGTTAAATTATATGTGCGTAAAGTGTTTATTACCGATGATGCCGAGCAGTTAATGCCGCGTTATTTGCGTTTCATACGCGGTGTGATTGATGCTAATTCCTTGCCGTTGAACGTATCACGGGAAATTTTGCAACAAAGCAAACAAATCAGCGCGATTAAATCAGGCGCAGTTAAAAAAGTGTTGAGTATGTTGGAACACTTAGCGAAAGACGAACCAGAAAAATACACAACCTTCTGGGCGCAGTTTGGCGCAGTGATTAAAGAAGGTCCGATTGAAGACCATGCCAATAAAGCCCGCGTGGCTAAATTAATTCGTTTTGCGTCTACGCATAACGACACTGACAAACAAGACGTAACGCTAGAAGACTACGTTAGCCGCATGAAAGAAGGGCAAGAACATATTTATTATGTGACGGCTGACAGTTTCGCGGCGGCTAAAAATAGCCCACATTTAGAAATTTTCCGTAAAAAAGACATTGAAGTTTTATTGTTATCGGATCGTATTGATGAATGGTTGGTGTCTAATTTGGATGAATTCGACGGCAAACATTTACAATCGGTTGCCAAAGGTGATTTAAACCTAGGCGCGTTAGAAGATGAAGAAGAAAAAGCGCAACAAGAAGAAATCAATAAAGACTTTGAAACCGTCGTCACGCAAATCAAAGACGTGCTAGGCGATAAAGTCAGTGATGTGCGCTTAAGTCACCGTTTAACTGAATCCCCCGCATGTTTAGTGGCTGATGTTTATGGCATGAGCTTAAACATGGAACGCATCATGAAAGACGCAGGGCAAATGATGGGTATGGGCATGGGTAGAAAACCCGTGTTTGAAATCAACCCACATCATGCGTTAATCACTCGTTTAAAAGCCGAACAAGACGATGCCCGTTTTGCCGACTTAACCCACATTTTGCTTGACCAAGCGGTATTAAGCGAAGGCGGACAGTTGGATGATCCAGCGGCGTTTGTGCATAAATTGAATGGGTTGTTGCAGGGTTTGTTGAACCCGCTTGCCCACCCTTTTCCGATAAAAGCGGTGGGCAGAAAAGCGTTGCCCACCCTACTACCATCAATCCCGCAACGGCGTAACTTTCCCCGTCATGCGAAACACGCGGTAATCTTCTATTACCTGTGCGTGGTCAAATGCCAATACCTCTGGCAACGTATCAAACGTATAAATGCCAAAGTTCTTGGCATCATCGGCTGCCATCGGAATCCCTGTGGCTTCGGCAATATATACCGCCGTCACGGTATGCCCGCGAGCATCACGTTTTGGATTTGAATAAAT
>NQJH01000160.1 GCA_002256685.1 Methylococcaceae bacterium NSP1-2
TGAATCATTGACACTGTTTGCAACGCACACTCAAGCAACGATAGCGCAGGGCGAGTCTAGCGAAACCTTATTGAATAAGGTCAATGCACCGTGGGATTTAAGTGAGTTATTAGCCCATGTTTATTGTGCCGCTGATAGTGCAACCGCCCAGCGTTTATCGCACCAACTGCAAGCCCATGAATCCATTATTACCCCAGATGGTCTTTGGTTGAGTGCAGGGTGGTTGAAAATTCAGCGTAGTAAAGATCATAAAACCGGCGTGTTACAGCGCGAAAAAGACTTACGCGAGTTAAAGCAACAGTTAGAGCATATACAAAACAATATCGCCGACAGTGAAGATAAACTAGAAGTTACTGAACGTCGCCTAAAAGAAGCCGAAGCACAACGTGAAGCAATAGCGCGACGTGATAGCAATTTAGGCATGGAATTGTCGCTTAAAAATTCAGAATTCAGTGCGCAATCTGCCCGATTAGAGCAACAGCACCGCCGTCTGGAACAAATTCGTCATGAACAACAAGATATTAATATTGAACTGACTAAAACGATTGCAACCCTCGCCGAGGCAGGGCAGTTGCATACACAAGCCGAAGATATTATGGCGGAGCAAGAAACCACCAGACAACAGCTAGAGGCGTTAAATCAAGAATTACAATCCTCACAACATGAGACTGACCACGCGGTTAATGAAGCGCGGCAACAGGTTTTTAGTATTAAGGCGAAAATTGAATCGCTGCGTGCTTCGGAACAGTTAACCAGTAAGCAAATAGAACGTTTACAGCTGCAACATCAACAAGCTGTCGCGCATATTGCTCAATTGGAAAACAAACAGCAACACACGCACACAACATTGGCTGAAGAAAAAGAGTTGCTAGCGAATAAAATTATCGAAAAAAATCAATTGGAACAACGCTTAAAAACTGAGCGGCAAATTCAACAGGATTTGGAAACTAATATCACTGAGTTAGCTAAGGAACACACGCGGGTACAAAGAGCCTTAGAAACTGAGAAGGAAACACTGGATAAGCTGCGTCTTGACAGTCAAGAAAGTAAAGTGCGTGGGCAAACCGTCAACGAGCAACTCAAAGAAATGAATGCCGATGCCGAACAGGTGTTAAAAAATCTGCCCGAATTCGCACAAGAATCCGTGTGGAAACAAAAATCCGATGAATTATCGACACAAATTGAGCGTTTAGGCACAATTAATCTGACGGCTATTGAAGAATATAAAGAACAATCCGAGCGTTTAGCGTTTTTAAATGCCCAACATGCCGATTTAATTGAAGCCTTACAAACCTTAGAAGGGGCAATTCATACCATTGATAAAGAAAGTCGGTTACGTTTTAAAGAAACATTCGATAAAATAAACACAGGCTTACAAGAAAAATTTCCAAAATTATTCGGTGGTGGTCAAGCTTATTTAGAATTAACTGAACAGGATGTATTAGAATCAGGCGTTAATATTATTGCTAGACCACCGGGTAAAAAAAATAGCAGCATTCATTTATTATCGGGTGGCGAAAAAGCATTAACAGCGGTAGCACTGGTGTTTTCAATTTTTGAACTCAATCCCGCGCCGTTTTGCTTATTAGACGAAGTTGACGCACCACTTGATGATGCGAATGTCGGACGATTTTCAAAAATGGTTGAAGAAATGTCCGCCACTGTGCAGTTTTTATATATTTCACATAATAAGGTTACAATGGAAATCTCGAAACAGTTAGCAGGTGTTACCATGAAAGAACCGGGCGTGTCCCGAATGGTCGCGGTTGATATTGAAGCAGCAGTCACAATGGCGGAAATCTAATGGATAAAGAAATATTAAGAATTGTAATTATCGCCACAGGGCTGATTATCGTTATTCTCATGTTGACATGGGGCTATTTAAAAGACAGAAAAGCCCAAAGAGAAATGGACTTTGATGAGGATGATCAGGACGCACAAAAAGTGAGTGATGATTCATCAAATATGCGTGATATTTCGGCAAACAGTAGTGATGATGAGGTGTATATTGAACCTTTAGGTCCTGCGGTCATTAGTCCATCCGATAACTATTATGTAGCTGACGAGGATGATGAGGCAGAGGAAGAAGATGATTTTTCGCCCGTTCCGCCGCGTATTGCTACGCCCTCGATTATTCAGTTCTGTCTGGTCGCCAAATCTGAAGACGGTTTTAATGGTCTTGATTTAATTCGTGCTTTTAGAATAGCGGGACTTAAATATGGCAGTTTAAAAATATTTGAACGCCTAGATGCCAATCAATTGGTTGATTTTGGTGTCGCATGTATGGTCGAACCGGGTACGTTTCCAAGTAATCATTTAGATACTTTTCACTGCCCCGGTATCGTTTTTTTCATGCAGCCTGATGCCTTAGATGATGCAATCGCTGTTTTTGATGACTACATTGAAACCATTCGCATGTTAGCGATAGAGTTAGAAGGCGATATTTGGGATCATCAAAGACGACCACTCACAGAAGCGACCGTAAAAGCCATTCGCCAGAGTTTGTAATGATGGAGTACAAACTTAGGTTTGTACTCCAATTCTGTATAGGTGCGAATGAATTCGCACCTATAACAAATTAGGTAACTTTGGAGTTTTGAATCTTGAATATGACTTATCAGCAACTGGTTGAACGCATTAATCTATGGAATCATGCGTATTATGTCCTTGATAACCCATTGGTCAGTGATGCAGAATACGATCAAGCTTTTCAAGTATTACTGGCTCTGGAAGCTGAAAATCCAGACTTAGTTAGTCCAGCATCGCCCTCGCAACGCGTTGGTGCAAAACCAATAGACGAATTTAAAAAAGTAGAGCATAGCGTTAAAATGCTCTCGTTAGCGAATGCGTTTTCACTGCAAGAAACTTACGATTTCTTTGAAAAAGCCGCTAAAGAACTGGATGTTTCCCCCTCAGCACTGGCTATTTTTAGCGAGCCTAAACTCGATGGTTTAGCCATCACTATTCATTACGATAACGGGCTATTCAGCCATGCCGCAACACGCGGTGATGGGCAAATCGGCGAAGACGTAACCCACAACATTAAAACCATCAAATCCGTACCGCTAAAACTCGACACCGACACGCCGCCTGAAAAATTAGAAGTGCGCGGTGAAGTGTTCATGCCTAAAGCCGCGTTTGAAAAACTCAATCGCTTGGCTGCACAACAAAACAGCAAAGTATTTGTTAATCCCAGAAATGCCGCCGCTGGCACAGTTCGGCAAATGAATCCCAAAATTGCCGCCGCCAGAGATTTGCAATTCATACCCTACAGCGTCGGCGAATATCAAAATAAACATGAATTCACCCGCCATTCTGAAATCATCGATTATCTGGTGTCGCTAGGTTTTAGACGCAACCCTCATTGCTATGCGTTTTCAGGGAGTTTTGACGCGTTTGCCGAAAATTATCAACGCATGGAATCGCTTAGAGACAGCCTGCCGATGGAAATTGATGGCATCGTTTACAAAATCGATGATTTAGCCACACAAAACGCTTTAGGTTTTATTGCCCGTTCACCCAAATGGGCAGTGGCTAGAAAATTCCCTGCACAACAAGCCATCACCCAACTGTTAGGCGTGGATTTTCAAGTTGGACGCACGGGGGTTTTAACGCCTGTGGCTCGTTTAGAGCCGGTATTCGTCGCAGGTGTTACCGTCAGCAATGCTACCTTGCACAACATGGACGAAATTGAGCGTTTAGGCTTGTGCATCGGTGATAGTGTAGAAATTCAAAGGGCAGGGGATGTGATACCCAAAGTGGTTAAAGTCGTGGAACAAAGCGAACAGAGACTACCGATTATTATGCCAGCCCGTTGCCCTGTCTGTGATTCACCTGTAGCAAGAACCGAAGGGCAAGCTGCTTTTCGTTGTACGGGGTGGTTGTGTTGTGCCGCGCAAGGCGCAGAGCGTATTGAACATTACGCCTCGCGTCGGTGTATGAACATCGTTAACCTAGGCACTAAATTAATTGAATTGCTGTATAACAAAGGCATTCTTAAAACCATCGCTGATATTTATAAAATTCAACTGCATGATATTGCCTCCTTAGAAGGGCAAGGCGAAAAAAGTGCGCAAAATGTGCTGGATTCTATCGAAGCCTCAAAAACAACCAAACTGGGGACATTTTTAGCTGCATTAGGCATACCTGAAGTCGGCGAAGGTGGCTCGAAAAATATTGCCAAGTATTTTAAAAACTTGCCTGCCATTCAATCCGCTAGCTTTGAAGAACTGATGCAAGTACCCGATGTCGGACCTGTGACCGCGAAAAGTATCGTGGATTTTTTTCAAAATGCTAAAAATCAAGCCATTGTTGCCGACATTATTAACGCGGGTGTGAACTGGGAAGATGAACAACATGAACCCGCACAAGCACAACCGCTAGCAGGGCAAACATGGGTATTAACAGGGACAATGTCGGTACCTCGTCATGAAGCCAAAGCACTGCTAGAAAGTCTAGGCGCGAAAGTGGCTGGGTCGGTTTCTAAAAAAACTGACTGCGTGGTAGCAGGTGCAGAGGCAGGTTCTAAATTGGCAAAAGCTGAAGAGTTAGGCGTTAGAGTGATCAATGAAGCCGAGTTTTTGGCAGAGTTTAATCTGTCTTCGTAGGAAAATGGGGTACATATAAACCGAGCTTTGACAACCTAAGTCGTAAAAATGCCGTAGTTTGATTGCGGGTGAATTGAATTGCAACATAGTTTATAGGCGTATCTCATGATTAAAATAATTTTTAACGAAACCGAACTGCAACAAATGCAAAACAAAATGCGTGAATATTTTCAAACACACTGGAAAATATTTTTAGCAGAGGGTATTTTTCTTATCGTACTAGGAACGCTTGCTATACTGATTCCGCAGTTTTTTACCGATCTTATTGTGGTCGTTTTAGGTTGGATTTTGTTATTTAGTGGTATACAGTTAATCATTCGAAGTTTGTTTATTGCCAGAATGCCAGGATTTGGATTGTGGCTATTTATCGGGATTTTACAGGTGGTTATTGGTTATTTATTTCTTGCTAA
>NQJH01000161.1 GCA_002256685.1 Methylococcaceae bacterium NSP1-2
AGTAAGTCCAACCCGCGCAAACGTTAAGCGTTGTTGTTTTTTGAAATAGGGAATTTCTTCAGTGACACCTAGGGCAAGTGGATGTTGTCCACCGTGGATAAAGTCTGCATTAAATAGGCTGGACACATTATTAGCACTGACGGCACCGTAAGCGATACGTTCACCATTAACTTCGACTTCGACTAATGGCTCTAACCAATACATGCCGCGTGAGCCATTGCGCACTAGCTTAATGTCGATACCACGTCGCTCAGCTTCTTTAACAATGGCAGCGGCGGTACGATTTGCGCCTAAGGAAATAGCACTGGAATCGCCTGAAACATAAAGGGTGATGCTCATGCGTCTGCTCCTAAGTCGTTAATGGTTGCATCGAATGATTCAGCGGATACCCGTCCATAAATATCATGATCGATTTGCATCGCCGGTGAACAAGCACAGTTACCTAGACAATAGACGGGTTCTAAAGAAAATTTTCCGTCGGCAGTGGTTTCGTGATAATCAATGCCTAGTTTCGCTTTAACATGGGCTTCTAGGTTGGTTGCACCCATAGACTGGCACGACTCAGCACGGCATAAATGTATGGTGTGTTTACCGGGTGGTGTTTCGCGAAAATAGTGGTAAAAACTAATCACGCCATGAACTTCAGCACGAGACAGGTTTAAACCTTGCGCAATAGCGGGGACACTATCGGCTGGAATATATCCTAGTGCATCTTGTATCCCATGTAATATGGGTAATAACGCGCCGGGCTTGTTTTTGAGTTCAGCGATGATGGTTTGTACGGTCTTAGGTGTCGTTGATGCTGTCATGTTCACTCACTGTGGCGATTTTTTTGATTGAAAACAAGCTATATCCCTATCGTTGCAGTCTGTTTATGTGCCGGCTAGCATAGCACAAGAACTTAGACATAAAAGCCTCTGCTGAATACTTTCTTGCTGGTCAAAAAATGACCGCATAATTAGGCGTTAGGTACAATATTGGTGCGTAATAACAGATAACAAGCGGATAGTCAGAAACAATCCCTGCCAACTTGTTAGCCAGCATTTATAATGCCTGTATTTGAACTTAACGACGCATAGATTAATGACGACATTCACTTACAAACTGCTAGTGATTTTAGCAGTAACCCTGACATTTTTAGGTTGTTCTAAACCCCAAGAAGTACAAAAAATCAGCGGTGACGCACAAGGTACAACCTATCACATTAGTTTTTGGTCGCCGCAAGCGATTGATAAAGCCAGCATTCAACAAGCCGTCGAAGCTGAATTTAACCGTCTCGATACGCAATTATCTAATTACCGTAAAGATTCAGTCATCGAACAACTCAACGCAACTGTAAGTAGCGAACCGATTGCTGTCAGTGAAGAAATTGTGGGCTTGATTGAACAGGCGCGGGCGGTGAGTGTCGCTAGCGGTGGTTGTTACGATTTAACGATTAAACCATTATTTGATTTGTGGGGTTTTAACGGTGATAAATTAACGCCGCCCGATGCCGCAACCTTACAAGCCGCGTTAAAACAAGTGGGCTTTAATCAGATTAAAATAGTCGATGCTAATCATATTCAAAAACTGAATCCGCAGTTAAAAATAGACCTGTCATCTATTGCGCAAGGTTACAGTGTGTCGCGGATGGTGAGCGTGTTGGAACAACAGGGCATCGAAAATTATTTAGTCGAAATTGGCGGTGAATTACAAACACGCGGACAAAAACCCGATGCGTCACCGTGGCGAATCGCGCTGGAAAAACCATTATCTAGCGAACGCACGATGCAGAAAGTCGTCACCATTAATCGCATTGAACCATTAGCAATCATGACTTCTGGAACGTATCGACATTATTTTGATGTGGACGGTAAGCGGTATAGTCATATTTTGGATGCTAACACTGGCATCCCTGTGGATCATAATACTGTTTCCGTGACGGTATTACATGACAACCCCACTCAAGCCGATGCGTGGTCTACCGCCTTATTATGTTTAGGCAAAACCAAAGGGCTTGAAGTCGCTAATCAAGCGGGGATTGCCGTGTTATTTATTGAGCAACAGGGTGAGGCATTTAACGAATATCGCAGTGCGCCGTTCGATGCGTTAAAGCAGATTAGTATCGAATAAACTCATGCTACGCTTAATATAATGTAGGTTGGGTTAGGCGATAGCCGTAACCCAACATCTCGCCAGTAAATGTTGGGTTACGCTATCACTACCCCAATCGACAACTAACCGTTCAATAACGCATCACACGATAGCGGTAAAACAGGTTCAACCGGTTCAGTCGGTGCTGACGTTGGGTGTTTTGCTTCTTCGCTAAACCACCACGCTAACTTAGCATCACAACCATCACCTTGCGGCAACGGCTCTTGACTTTGGCATTCTTTACTATCCGGTGGGCATTTTAGGCGGACATGAAAATGGTCATCATGTTTCCACCACGGGCGAATTTTTCTTAACCAATCGTGATTGCCCGCTTGATTACATAAATGCCGTTTAACGCTGGGATTGACAAAAATTCTATCCACTTCGGGCATACGCGAAGCAAGTTCTAATATTTGTTCATTGGCTATTGACCAATGTCTTAAATCTATATCATCCGAATGCCCCAATAATACCGATGGCGCACTCCATTTTTCCCGTTCAGTCGCGGTTAAAGGACGGGCATTCGCTTCGGGTGATAATAAGAACCACATATCAACATCCAAACCGGTTTGATGACTACGGTGTCCGCTAACCGTGGGTCCACCGCGTGGTTGCCCTAAATCACCAACTAATAACGTTCCTAGTTGTTGCGTGTAAACACTTTGTGCTAAGTTTTCAATAAAGTGTGTTAAGTCAGGATGCCCATAAAAGCGTTTGCGTGATAAGCGCATGACTTGATAACCGGTGCCATCGGTAGGCAAAATCGCCGCACCGTTTAAACAACCGGCGTTATAAGTGCCGATACTTTGCGCAACACCCTGTGTTGGTTGAGTGATTTTTGCCCAGCGACGTGCGACTACCCCTGCCTGACACTCCGTGATCATCAGTAATAATAAGCAGCCTATAAAAAATTTAGTGTTCAACACCCCTACTCCAACAGTTTGAAATTCATAAAGTTATCATTTTACCGTGTGTGCAGTGAGCGTTTCCAGTAATTATCAAGCTTACTTGTTTTCCTACCAATAAC
This sequence comes from Methylococcaceae bacterium NSP1-2, assembly GCA_002256685.1. Taxonomy (GTDB): domain Bacteria; phylum Pseudomonadota; class Gammaproteobacteria; order Methylococcales; family Methylomonadaceae; genus UBA4132. The sequence goes on from NQJH01000161.1 coordinate 3,161, forward strand.
GGTGCTAGGCTTATATCCTCGTTGCGTATTACTTGAAAGCGCGTAACGTGACTGAAATCAATAATGGCTGAAGATAGTGTGTCGTTTTGTGTGTCTTGTGGTCATTTCTTGCCGTATAAATCAATAAAAGGAGAACATTATGAACAGAGATACCAAAGATCCATTTGCCGTATCTAAAGACGGTAAATTCGGGCTAGCACTTTCAGGCGGTGGTTTTCGAGCCTCACTCTTTCATATCGGGGTGCTGGCACGATTAGCAGAATTAGATTTACTGCGACAGCTACAAGTATTATCAACTGTATCGGGTGGTTCAATTATCGGAGCAATGTATTATTTAAAGCTCAAACAATTACTTGAACATAGTCGCTCAGATGGTTTAATTCCAAGCAGCCCAAACGCGTATATCATCTTAGTGAAAGAACTAGAAACAGAGTTTCTTAAAGGTGTTCAAACTAATCTGCGAATGCGGGCGTTATTAAATCCAATTAAAAACGCCAAAATGCTGATTAGCGATGATTATTCGCGCAGTGACCGTATGTCTGAGCTTTATCATAAGACATTCTACAAACCCGTTTGGAATTCAAAACAAGAAACCTTTTTTGATTGGCTTCAAGATGTGTTGTGTATTAAAGATGGTAGAGCCGATATTTTTTTGAAAGACTTGAAAATAAATCCACCTAACACAGAAGCTGGTTTTGACGTTCGCGAATATAATAAAACCGCTGATTATAAAATTCCCATTCTGGCAATCAATGCCACGATATTAAATTCAGGTGAACATTGGCTATTTACCGCATCATCCGTCGGTGTGTTTTCACCTTACAACGAAGATATCCATCCTTCACACACGCTTTACCCAGAAATTAGATTTGATGATCCTAAACTAACTCCCAAACAAAAAGCTAAACTCAACATCCTAACTTTATCAGATGCGGTAGCAGCATCGGCTTGTGTTCCCGCCTTATTTGCACCGCTAGCCATTCACGATTTATACCCGCTAACCAATGGCAAAGAAGTCGTTGTCGAATTGGTCGATGGGGGCGTTTTCGATAATCAAGGATTAACAACCCTGCTTGATGATGAAAAATGTACGCATATTATCTGTAGTGATGCCGCTGGGCAGTTGCAATATATCCATGCCCCCGAAAGTAATGCAAGCAAGGTGATGATGCGGTCAAATGAGCTGCTAATGGAACGGATTAGATCATTGACAATAGCAGCTCATTTCAATAAGACGCAGGATACTGATATACGCTTTTGGCATTTAAGAGATAAATTTCAAGGCACACCTTTTTTTCCAAGTTTTTCTCTTCCAGTCGAGTACAGTGATGAAAAAACCGATGGTGAAATTTATTTACTTTCAGCAATACGCACCGATTTAGATGCGTTTAATGATATTGAAGCACACGCGCTGATGTACGATGGTTATTGTTTGTGTGACCGGTTTACAAATCAGTCGGCAGGCTTAAATAGTGCGCCAAATGGCAATTGGAGTTTTTTAAATATCATTCCAACCATAAACCAACCCCCCGTCGATGGTCAGCCTAAAAAGCTCATTCACCATCTTTGTGTCAGTAGCAATCTATTTTTCAAAGCCTTTCTTTTAATGGAGAATAAAGGAAAAATTCTCGGTGCAATACTCGGTATTATTATTCTTGCTATCCTTTGGACAGGGATTTACCAACTACTTAATCTATATAAAGATACTATTTCTGCGGCAATAAGCGCACCTGCACTTATTGCAACGGCAATCATTGGATCTTTAGTGATTGGGCTTTTGATGAGCAACCTGCCAAGACCCGTGCAAAAATGGGTAGATAGGATCGCGGATGGAATAAGAGCAATCCGCTCCGGTAATTTTTTGGGTCTCATTTATCCAGTCGCCATTATTGGTGCGGTGGGTTCGGTTATCGCTTACTTCCACTTAACCATGATGAACAAGAAATATTTAGAGTTAGGACGCATTGATTCTAAAAAACATAACTGACAAGTAGCTCACACAAAGTGCCGAAAAATGCTGGATAATATAAAACAGCCCCCGAATTTCGGCTAACCGCGATTTTTTAGACCTGTCAGGTTGTAAAGACAGGTCTAAGTCGCTTCACTATGAAGCATAAACCAACCTTTAGAAACCTTGCCATGACCAGTTACCTTATTCGGCGATTTTTATACGCGTTCCCCTTGTTAATGGGGGTTAATATTTTAACCTTTGTGCTGTTTTTCGTGGTGAATAGCCCCGATGATATGGCGCGATTGCAACTAGGGCAAAAACACGTTACCGAAGCAGCGATTAGTAATTGGAAACATCAACACGGTTATGATGTGCCATTGTTGTGGAATAGTGAGGCAGCGGCAGAAAAAAAAGTCACCGAAACAATTTTTTATACTAAATCGGTGGGTTTATTTTTGTTTCGCTTTGGTACGTCGGACAGCGGTAGAAATATTGGTGATGATATTCAACAACGCGCCTTGCCAAGTTTAGCGGTAGCGTTGCCGACTTTACTACTGGGCTTGCTGGTAAATATCAGTTTTGCATTAATGATGGTGTTGTTTCGTCGCAGTTATTTAGAACAAACGGGCGTGGTGTTGTGTGTGGTGTTAATGTCTATTTCATCGTTGTTTTACATTA
>NQJH01000162.1 GCA_002256685.1 Methylococcaceae bacterium NSP1-2
GCACAATAAAAAAATAATTTAAACCCCATTGGAGGATAACATTATGAAAAAAACTTTAGCAATTTTAGCAATGGCATTAATGATCGTTGGCTTAACTGGCTGTGTAGACAGTCCAGATGACAGCAAACAAAAAGTTTCTAGCTCTATCTCGCTATAAGACTATTTTGTAATACCAAAGAACCCAGCTTCATAGCTGGGTTTTTTGTTTTCACTACTCGATAATAACCGCTCTACGTTTTGATCCCCAATTTCCTGCCTTGGCATTAAACACCCCCGCACAACGTTCACCACAAAAACGGCAACAGCCTGAAGCATCCAGATTCCATTCCGACAATTCATACCAATCTCTACCAATTAATAACGCACCACACGCATGACAATAAGTGCTATCGGCGGCTTTATCATGCGCATTGCCTATATAGGCATAATGCACACCGTTTTTTAAAGCGATTTGCCGTGCGCGTAATAAAGATTGTATCGGCGTGTGTGGCTTATCCTGCATCTTCCAATCAGGGTGAAAGGCAGTAAAGTGCATAGGCACATCCGCACCCAGATTTTCAACTACCCATTGCGTCATCGCTTCCAGCTCTGCCTCCGAATCATTTTCGTCGGGAATAATTAAAGTCGTCAACTCCAACCACACCGAGGTTTCATGCTTAATATATTTAAGCGTGTCTAATACGGGTTGCAAATGTCCACCGGTAATATGGTGATAAAAATGCTCAGTAAAGGCTTTTAAATCAATATTAGCGGCATCCATCCACGCATAAAATTCAGCTCTCGGTTGTTCGCATACATAACCTGCCGACACAGCGACCGACTTTATGCCCAACGCTCGACACGCCTGCGCGGTATCAATCGCGTATTCATGAAATACCACTGGATCATTATAAGTGTAAGCCACACTATCACAGCCATGCGCCAATGCCGCTTTAGCAATCGCATCAGGCGACGCTTTACTCATTAGCGTGTCCATTTCCCGTGATTTACTAATATCCCAATTCTGGCAAAACTTACAGGCTAAATTACAACCTGCGGTACCAAAAGACAGAATCGGCGACCCCGGTAAAAAATGATTCAGCGGTTTCTTTTCGATAGGATCAATCGCAAAGCCACTAGAGCGACCATAACTGGTCATCACGATTTGATTATCCAAATTCTGTCTAACAAAACACAAACCACGTTGCTCGTTGTGTAGCTTACAAAATCGCGGACAAAGGTCACATTGCACACGCCCGTCTTCCAGTGTGTGCCAATAACGAGTTTGCACCGTATCATGGGTAATAAAAGTAGTCATCTCTTCCTCCACTTAGTTTAAATAATAATTTTATCGACAACATACTCGCATTAGGCGTTAAAATCGCTATGAATCAAATCGTAACAGGAGACTCCAATGAACAGACAACCCGCCGTAGCAGGTAGTTTTTATCCTGCCAATCCACAACAACTGCATCAAATGCTAAATCAGTATTTACATGATGCCAAAACCAGCCAGAAAGTACCCAAAGCAATCATTGCACCTCATGCAGGCTATATTTACTCAGGTCCTATTGCCGCTAGTGCTTATGCCCGATTAAAAAACGCCCACGATTCCATCAAACGAGTGGTTATCATAGGTCCTTCGCATCGTGTCGGCTTTAATGGACTAGCCGTTAGTCAGGCAGACGCATTTATCACACCTTTAGGCAGCATTCCTGTTGATAGGCAAGCAATACACGCAATAGTTCAATTACCGTTTGTCGAATATATCGAACAAGCACACAGTCACGAACACAGCTTGGAAGTGCAACTGCCTTTTTTACAAGCCATGCTCGATGATTTCAGCATCGTCCCCATTGTGGCGGGTGACGCATCACCCGAACAAGTCAGTCAGGTGCTTAAATTATTATGGGGCGGCGATGAAACCCTAATCGTTATCAGCTCTGACTTAAGCCATTATTACGACTATAAAGCCGCGCAAAAGCTGGATAAAGCCACCAGTACCGCGATAGAAAACCTACAATATGAACAATTGGATTATGAATCTGCCTGTGGCAGAGTGCCTATCAGTGGCTTATTAAAACTGGCAAGAGACAACGGATTAACCGTTAAAAACATCGACCTGCGTAATTCAGGCGATACCGCAGGCGACAAACAAAGGGTGGTGGGTTATGGCGCGTACATCATTGAATAAAGAACAGCAGCAATGTCTGCTAGCACTGGCAAAGAGTTCTATACAGCACGGTTTAGCCACAGGCAAACCCTTAGCGGTTAATCTAGCCGATTTTCCAGCAGAACTAACAGAACACCGCGCGACCTTTGTCACCTTGCAAAAACACCAGCAACTACGCGGCTGTATCGGCATGTTAGCCGCCGTCAGACCACTGGTAGTAGATATTGCCGAAAACGCCTTCTCAGCTGCCTTTCAAGACTCGCGTTTTCCACCATTAGCCGCGAATGAATTGGACGAACTAGACATTCATTTATCCATACTCACCCCTTCTGAACCAATTTTATTTAGCTCAGAACAAGATTTATTAAGCCAAATACAACCTAATATCGATGGCTTGATTTTACAAGAAGGCAACCTACGCGGTACGTTTTTACCCTCAGTATGGGAACAATTACCAGAACCTAAACAGTTTCTGCGCCATTTAAAACAAAAAGCAGGATTACCGCCCGATTATTGGTCGGAAACCATTAAAGTTTATCGTTATCACACTGAAATAATTGATTAACTTAATGATATTATACTTTTAGTAAAAAGTCGGTATGTATAAGTCACTCAAACTTCCGAGGTCTTGAAGACCTCGGAAGTTTATTTATACCGTCTAACTTATTGACATGAGCTTATCTAAATAACTACACGCTATTAAAAATTATGGAATTATTATGGTAGACGTTTTACAAAAAGGCGAGAATAGTTCACTACTAAAAATTGCACCTCAGCTGAATGAAATTATTGTAGCTATAAAATGGATTAAGCAACCAAGTGATGAAACAGAATTTGATATTGATACCAGTGCCTTTATGTTGACTGAACAAAACAAAGTAAGAAACGATAGCGATTTTATTTTTTACAATCAAACTACTTCACCTGACAATGCCATTATATTAAAAAATCAGCTATTTAAGATTACATTGAATGGCATTACTGAAGACATTAATAAAATTAGCTTTGTATTAAGTCTTCACGATGCCAAACAAAAACAACAGCATTTTGGACTCTTAGACAAAATAACGATTGAGTTATTTAATTTTGCCGATAAACAAAAATTAGTTTCTTATACCTTAGACGATATAAACTCTGAAACAGCTATTATTTTAGGCGTATTGTATCGCTATAATATCGAATGGAAATTTAGGGCAATGGGTCAAGGTTACACCAATGGTTTAGCGGTTTTAGCAAAAAATTTTGGCGTGGATATAGAAGAACCTATCGAACAACTACAAAACAAAATTGAGTCAATTGCTAACAGTAAAATTGATATTCCACCTTTAGTTGATATAAAAACCAATACAAATAAACCTAGTCAGCCACCGAAAAAAACTAAGCCTAAAAATTCAAAAAATAACTCATCTGCTAAGGAAGTAATGGCTGATTTAGATATTCATAATACCGATATGATGACTAAACAAGATCATTACGCGCCTATTGTACAATGGTTACAGCAAAGAAATTTTCAGGCAACAGTCAATGAAGCGGCAATGGATACTAGTGGTTTTTTTGATGAAATCGCTGTTGAGCTGGGTGATAATTATGTATTATTAAAAATAGTCATTGATACCATTAAACGCAGACAACAGGGTAAATATGATAAAGCTTATATCGATTTATCTAGGCAAAATCCGCAAAATATAGAAACTATTAAAAAGTTTTGCAAACAATTACATGATTACGCTTTTGTTGCCAAATACTTTTATATTACCAATGATAAAAAAGTTGTTTTACAGTTACAAGCCGCGACTAAAATAGTTAATTTTTTTAACGGTGAATGGTTAGAATGGTATGCCGTTATTAAAATAGCCAATTTATGCCATCAAAGAAAAATAAAATTTTCTTGCACTCGAAATATGATTATTAATCTGCCAGATGATAATAAATATGAAATAGATGTATTTTTCTTGATAAATGATGCCCCCTTATTTATAGAATGTAAATCAGGTGAATATCGAGAATTTATTGATAAATATTCCAGATTAAGAAAAAAACTGTTTATACCAAAACCTTACTTTTTAATGTTGACTTTAGGTGTTAATGATGACCATGTAAAAGGTTTAACAGCGATGTTTGATATTACTTTTGTGAATGAAAATATGCTGTTTGATTATGCGATTGAGTTTTTTGTAAAAAAAAAGCCTATAGCAATTGAAAATGCAAAACCAACAAAAATTGAGCCACCGGCTGTTAAGCCAATACTTAAAAATAATACGACGAAGCTAGCACTTAAACCGTTAGAAACTAAAAATACTAATAGCAATCGGTTTAAAATTAAAGACCCTTATACCCAACCATTGGACAGTAGAAATCATGCTAGTAACTCTACTTTTTTATCCAGAAAATTATTTTTTATATCGATGTTTTTTGTATTAGTCGGTTTATTAATAGGATTATACTCAGAAATAAATAATTAAAAAATTTAAAACAACTTGATCGCAAGAGGGAAAAAATATGTCGAAAGCACCGCGCTCACTGCAAGAAAAAACTTTCCACACGCACGACGGAGTGGAACTGTTTTACCGCTACTGGTCTAGTTCAGCCAAGCCGCGTGGTGCGATTGTTTTAATTCATCGTGGTCATGAACATTCGGGGCGCATGGCGCATTTAGTTGATGAACTGCAACTGCCCGACTATGCGTTTTTTGCTTACGATGCGCGTGGTTATGGGCAATCGCCGGGGGTACGCGGTTTTAGCCCTAGTTTGGGTACATCGGTGCGTGATGTACAAACGTTTGTTAATCACATCGTCGAAGATTATCAAATCCCCGTTGAAAATATTGCCGTCAT
>NQJH01000013.1 GCA_002256685.1 Methylococcaceae bacterium NSP1-2
CTATGCTTAATGTCTTGAACTATCTTTAGGCGCAGTGAATCTTCTGGATTCTTTGAAAATTTTCTGGCAAAAAATTTTCCAGATTGTTTTAAACGATCAAAATCATTCAGCTCTAGTTCGTTGCCGTGACGCGTTCGTGCATCAAAATAGTTGACTAGGTGATTAGTTGGCTCACAGTTATCTAGATGCAGATTTCCAATGACTGTCTGAAAGAAAAATTCGTCGGGGATAGTGACTTGCGCTTTAAAAGTGTTAACAAAATTTTGATTTATTCCCATCCACTCTTGTATCTGATTGCACACACGCTTAGAGCAGCCAAAAAATTGACTGCCTACATAACATTCAATACCATCATGAAATGGGTGAGTAAACCCTATTCCCTTTGCCGCTAATTGAAGCAATGACATCGGCAATACACGCGCCAACAGCTTTACAAAAGGTTTATCGTCATTCACATACGCGGGGAGTGTTAAGCCATCCATCATTTTATAACCATCCATTCCGCGCATTTTATCTGAAAGATAATTGACTTTACGCAGAAGCCGATACCCATAAGTCCCTTTTGCAGCGAAAGCACGAAAACCATGAGTTAACATCAGTTCTGGCTGTTCAGTAATAGCAATACTACTTATATTGGCATCAGGCAGGGTGACTTCTAAATATTTTTCAAATTCTCTAATGGGTTGAATTGGCAAGCATGTGTCACTGAGAAGTTGAAAGTAATCCCAGTTTGGTATTTTTTGCGCATAGTCCATCAACCGAATGACGGCATCCACCAACGACCATCCACCCCACTCAGTTATTGCATAATCCTCAATGACATGCACATTTTTACCTGTCACATGAAAATCAGGCTGTTTGCTGAAATCGTGATGAACAATGACAGTGTGTTCGGATCCGATCGCATCGATGAGTTGCTGAACAGCAACATCCGTATTGACAGAGGAAAGAATTCCAAAAATTATGCGCATACCAACTCCAATATATTAAATGAACTATTAGACTGCATTTTTCTAACCACTTCGCACAGCATAATGTGTAAATACTTTTCTGGGTATCTGTTTAAAAGGCTTCATGTGGTCTACAGAGATGCATACCATTACAGAAATGAAAAATATATTACATATCATATTGTTATATAAATTTTTTGCGAGTAATTCATTCAATTATGGCGTACCAGCTCAATTATAAACCATTAGGTTGTGATAATTAATTTTAAAGCTTTGAAATTTCGGGCGGCTTCGATACACTCATATTTCATGATTAACTTAACATATTGATATTTATAAAAAATGTATATATGGGATAGGAGATAAGGGAGGACAAAACTTTAATACAACTATTTTTAGCAGTTTTATTAAGTTAATTGTGAAAAGAATTAATCTCATAACTTATATCCTTTAGTGTAAAAAAGTCACCGCTATAACTAATAATATTTGGAGAATGGTATGTTTAAAATTCGTTTGCTGGTAACAGCACTGACCTTAGTGGGTTCTATTTCGATAGCGTCAGCGTGGGATGCGCTGCCAACCACCGCGCCTGCGCCTGCTGATAATCCAACAACTGAAGAAAAAGTTGAGCTGGGTAAAATGCTTTATCACGATCCTCGCTTGTCTTCTACCGGCACGGTTTCTTGCGCGTCTTGCCATAACACCATGTTAGGCGGTGAAGATAACAGACCTAATTCAATGGGTGTTAATGGTCAAACAGGTGGACGCAGTGCGCCGACGGTATGGAATTCAGCATTCAATGCGGTGCAGTTTTGGGATGGACGTGCGCCTAGCTTAGAAGCACAAGCAGCAGGCCCAGTCGCTAATCCTATTGAAATGGGCATGAAAGATTGGGATGCTGTGGTTGCCAGATTAAAAGCCGTTAAAGGTTACAATGAAGCGTTTACCCGCGTTTTTGGTGAAAATTCAGTGTCTAAAGATAATGCGACGAAAGCGATTGCCGCTTACGAAAGAACCTTGATTACCCCTAATAGCCCTTATGACCAATATGTTTTGGGTGACAAAACTGCACTCACTGAACAACAAGTGCGTGGTATGACTAAAATGGCTGAATTAGGTTGTACCAGTTGCCATAGCGGTGCGGCATTTAACGGTGCAGGCTCGTTCCAACGTTTTCCGGTGCATGACAATCCCTATTTTGCGGCTCAATATCATTTCAAAAAAGATAAAGGCGTGGCTGAAGTCAGCAAAAATGAAGCCGATGAACATTTATGGAAAGTACCCACACTGCGTAACATTGCTTTAACCGCGCCTTATTTTCATAATGGTTCAGTTAAAACCTTAGAAGAAGCTGTTAAAGTGATGGCTAAAATGCAGTTAGACAAAGATTTATCAAAAGAAGAAATTGCTGATATTGTGGCTTTCTTAGATGGCTTAACAGGACAGTTCCCAAAACAAACAATGCCTACTTTGCCACCTACTTCAGGTAGCACGACTAATTAATCCAAATCCGACAACACTCGAATAGCTTAGACCTGTCAGGTTTTAAAAACCTGACAGGTCTTTTTATTTAATTCATTTTGTAAAGCGGTATTGCCGCTATCCGTGCATCAATTTTTTTCGACAGTTCTTGATAAGCCGCGCTATTGATTGATCCGTAACGACTTTTAAAATCTGCTTCATTCATTTTTTCGGGTAAATCCCTAGGGTCAGGCATAAAGTCTGTGTAATCTTTTATTTGTGTCATAGCAAGTTGCAATTTACGCGCATTTTCAGGGCTAGACGTGGCTATTTCTCCAAAACGAGTACCTGCTTTGTCGGCAGCTAAATCAACAAAGCTAAAGCCGCTACCGCCTTGCGCATCGCTTAATTCTTTTTCTTCACCGACAACTTTAGCGACTTGATCGTTAACCGAGGCAGTCAGTGCCGCAGAACCAATAAAATGCTGGGCTAAATCGCTGCGTTTGTATAAAAAAGCCGCATATTGTTTACCTTGTGCGGGCGGTGATGCGGGCAAAAACTGTTTATTCTGTTTTTTATTGACATAATCATTAATCGATATAATGACCAATCTATTTTCTTCGATAGCATTGTCAAGATTGGAGCGTTGGTAAGCAATTTCAAACAGCGGTTTTAATAAATCTGCTAATGACAACCGCCAGTTGGGATCATGATGAGCGATAATGTCGGCGATTTTTTGTTGGTAAATACTGAGTGCTGGGGTATTGTCGGTGTGTGTCAATACGTTTCGCGCCGTAATTAAGGTTTCTAAATTAGAAGAATAACTAATAGTTATTTTTTCAGGATCAATTTTAATACCTTGTATTGGGCGAGTTGCCAGCATGAAATAGTTATTTAACGCACTGTGTTCAATGAGGGTGTTGATTATAAACCCCGCTATTTTTGCGGGGATTAATAATTTGCCTGCTTTGAACTTGGTAATGGTAGGGAGTTGGCTACCTTCTTCATTACCTAGCCTAAAGGTCACGTTTAAATATTTACCTAACCTATTTTCGGGTAACGTGGTGGTCACTACAAATTTGAGTTTATTTTCTTTCAGCGATATTTGTACCGCGCTTTTACTGTAACGATTTAATAAATAATTAGCGGCGAGGTTAAGGTCGGCATGACTTAACTCAATGGTAGAAATTTCATCGGGTTTGGTTTTAGAGCCTTCACGAAGAATTTTTTTAGCTCTAACAATGTCATCGCGAGTCAGTGACCAATCTAATTCAATCTCTGGCGTGTCGCTGATACCAAAAACAACCAGCATGACACACAGCAGTATTAATGCACACAGCAACAACAAAAAAATGCGTAGTAAGGTTTTCATGCAGTAAGCTTAGCAAAATTCCAGTTTGTATCCAGCCGCTTTAAGATATTCTGCTTCTTGCGTTAAATCGGCATGAGTAAGCGGGAATTGACTGAGCCAGTTGCTGGGAAACTTGAGGTTGATTTTTGTTTTACTCATGGTGATTTTAAAGGGTGGCAGACACTGTTCATCACGGTTTCGGTGGAGCAAAATCGCTAACCGTAAAATAAGCGTTAAATAGGTTGCTTGTTTATTCCAAGGTGCGGGTAAATCGATAAAAAGCGCGGGAATAAATTTGCGTCGATGGGAGCGAACAATGGTAGATAATAAAATTTGATCTTGCCGAGAAAACCCCGCTAAGTCACCATTTTCAATCAGATAAGCACTGTGTTTATGGTATTGATTGTGGGCAATGTCGATGCCTATTTCGTGCAAATCGGCTGCCCACAACAAAAATTGTATAACATTTTCATCATGAGACCAGTCACATTTCTTGCTTAACTGCGCTAACATCGTGTTCAACGTCTGTTTAATCCGCGCTGCATGGTCTATATCGGTACGATAACGATGCGCTAACACTTGTACGGTACTCGCACGCATATCATGGTTATAAAGTCGCCCTAATAAGTCTTGTATTAGCCCCTCGCGTAACGCGCCATCAGCAACGGTCATTTGCTCAATACCTAAGCTTTTAAAGGTGGCGTAAACAATCGCGACACCGCCTGCAAAGACGGGTAAACGCTCTACATCAAGTTCTGGCAGGCTAAGCAGCTCATTAATATGACTACATTGTTGAATTCGAGCAACTAGCAATTCCAAACCTGCTTTCGTGATGCCGTTATTGCTCCAATTTTTAGCTTGCAGCACTTTGGCAATGGAACGTAAGCTACCCGACGCGCCGATAGCTTGATGCCAATGGTTACGCTGAAATTTTTTCTGAAAGGGTTCTAGTTGTTGCTGGGCGAATAACACGGCTTCAGCAAACGCACTTTTCGATAATTGCCCGTCTTTAAAAAAACGATTACTCACGGTTACACAGCCCATATTTAAGCTTTCCTTATCTTTAGGCGTATCATCTGTGCCAATAATGTATTCAGTGCTACCGCCGCCTATATCCATCACTAAGCGTAATTGCGCCTGACTACCCAAACTGTAAGCGACGCCTAGATAAATTAAACGAGCTTCTTCTATACCGGAAATAATATGAATGGGATGGTTTAAAATTTGCTCTGCTTTAATAAGAAATTGTTGTGCATTTTTAGCAGTCCGCAGAGTATTAGTGCCGACAATTCGCACACTACCCAATGGGAAGTGATGTATACGTTGTGCAAATTTTTCCAGACAAGCCAAGGCTCTATTTTGGGTATTATTATCGAGCATATTGTCTTGATCTAAGCCAGAAGCCAGTCTAACGGTTTCTTTCAGGCGGTCAATCGTCTGTAATTTACCGTCTTTTAGACTACAAACAATCATGTGAAAACTATTAGAACCTAAGTCAACAGCGGCAACAATTTCGGGTGTTTTATTCGGCACAAGGAATCCGTTTTATTTATGGAAGCGAGTTAAATCTGATAAAATTACTAATATTTAGTCATTCAACGCTAAGGATGACAGGTAATTTAACTTATTTATAGGCTATCGTTAAGTGAAAATTTCATGAAAGCATTATCCCTTTGTAATCTTCGCAAAACCTATAGTAATGGTTTTGAGGCATTAAAAGGTATTGATTTGCAGGTAGAGGTAGGTGATTTTTTTGCGTTGCTAGGACCTAATGGGGCGGGAAAATCCACCGCAATTGGTATTATCAGCTCTTTAGTGACTGCCTCTAGCGGTTCGGTCAGTGTCTTTGGGCATGATTTAAAAACCGAACGCGACCTCGCCAAAAGTTGCATTGGTCTTGTACCGCAGGAAGTTAATTTTAATCAGTTTGATACCGTAAAAAGCATCGTTCTTAATCAAGCGGGTTATTACGGGCTGCCGCGTAAACTCGCGCTACAACGCGTCGAATATTGTCTTAAACAAATGGATTTATGGGACAAACGCGACACCATTTCCAGACGCTTATCAGGCGGCATGAAACGCCGCGTAATGATTGCACGCGCAATGGTACACGCACCTAAGTTGTTAATTCTCGATGAACCCACCGCTGGGGTGGATATAGAAATTCGTCGCTCGATGTGGCAATTAATGCAGGAAGTGAACGCCCAAGGCACAACTATTATTTTAACCACCCATTATTTAGAAGAAGCAGAAAGCCTGTGTCGCAATATTGCGATTATTGATGAAGGGCGAATTGTCGAACATTCTGACATGGCAAGTTTATTAGCGCGACTGCATATTGAACATTTTATTCTGGATTTAGCGCAGCCGTTGACGACCGCGCCGGCTATTGACGGTTGCCAAATTGAATTGGTCTCTGACAAAGTGTTAAATGTCGCCATTCCTAAAGAAATAGGGCTTAATCATTTGTTTAGCCAATTAACCGACCATAACATTCAAGTGATGAGTCTGAAAAATAAAACTAACCGTTTAGAACAGTTATTTATGGATTTGGTGACATCCAAATGAATGTCTCTATCGCCTTTAAAACCATTGTTACTAAAGAAATTTATCGCTTTATTCGTATCTGGCCGCAAACGTTATTGCCGCCTGCGATAACGACAACCCTGTATTTTTTGATTTTCGGTAAACTCATCGGCGACCGTATCGGCACGATTAACGGTGCTAGTTATATGGATTATATCGTCCCCGGTATTATTTTAATGTCGGTGATAAGTCATTCCTATGCCAATGTAGTGTCGTCTTTTTATTCGACTAAGTTCCAACGCAATATTGAAGAATTACTGGTTGCCCCCGTACCCAACTGGGTGATTTTGAGCGGTTATATCAGTGGCGGGATTATTCGAGGTTTATTGGTTGGCATGGTGGTGGCATTAATCTCGCTATTATTTGCTGATTTTGCGGTACATAACTTAGCCATTGCTTTAACCACTGCGGTGTTAACTGCCACGTTATTTTCTTTAGCAGGATTTATTAATGCCATACTGGCAGAAAGTTTTGATGATATTTCCATTATTCCTAACTTTGTACTGACACCATTAAGTTATTTGGGCGGCGTATTTTATTCGGTTGATATGTTGCCTCCCATTTGGCAAACGATTTCGATGGGTAATCCCATTTTGTATATGGTCAACGCGTTTAGATATGGTTTAATTGGTGTCAGTGATATTGATATTCAACTGACCTTTATGATAACGGCGGGCTTTATCGTCACACTAACGTTGTTTAGCTTGTACTTATTGCACAAAGGTATCGGTATTAAAAACTAATCAATGTCGATATTATCTGATAATGTGTTCTTCTGAATCGGTATTGCCCAAATTATCTAGCCAATTAACAGTCACTTTATCGCCGACCTGACCACCTTTTAGCATAAAGGCAAAATAAGGATTTTTCGGGGTACTGTCACCCATTTCACAACTAACCACTACTTTTTGATTGTAAGTAACGGTTAACACTTGAATAAAATGCGCGGGTATAAGTTGATTAGTAATTTTATCCGGATTATTACCTTGTTCCATCGGATGGGCAATAAGCATTCTAATTTGAGTTTTATCCTTTAGGCGTTTGCTACGAATTTTTATGCTCGACATATTAAGTTCCACACCCGCCAAGAATTACTTTTACTTGTTCTTTAGCCCGATAAAGCCCCTCACGGGTCTCTACTAGCACAATGACATTTGAAGTTTCTGCCATTTTTAACCGTGCCGACACAAATACATCGAGTTCTGCGGATAAGTTAAATTTAGCGACTAACGGAATGGGGTTTTTTTCTACCAAGATGGAAATACTTTGAATATTGTCCAAACTGCTACTGACGGTAATTGGAACAGCCGCGCCATTTCCAGCAATTTTAGGTAATTTAATTTCAATTTTATCGGTGTCGATAATGTCTCTCTTTACTGTACCGTCTAGTAAGTTAGGAGAAAAACTTTCGGCAAGCCATTGCGCGTGTACAGACTGTGTGCTGATTGCCAGTGCTGACGTGGTGAGTACCGCAGTTTTTTTGAGAAATTCTCGACGATAATTAAACATGGTTTTCAAATAATACTTGATAAGCCCGTGCCGATTGTTCAGGTTGCGCGGTAAATACTCCGCCAATAACCGCTAACAAATCAGCCCCTGCATTCAGTAACGCAAGCCCATTTTCTGGCAAAATACCGCCAATCGCAACAATTGGAATCGTTAGTCGCCGCTTTGCTTCGTATAAAGTATCAATCTCGGCAGGTGCTGCTAATGGTTTTGATGACGACGGAAAAAATCGCCCAAAAGCCACATAATCCGCACCTTGCTCCTGAGCTTCCAGAGCTTTTTCAACGCTGTTATAACAAGAAACACCAATGATGGCATTCTTGCCTAGGCGTTGTCTTGCCTGTGCAATACTGCCATCGTCTTTGCCAAGATGCACCCCATCAGCGGCAACTTGCACTGCTAACTCCACATCATCATTGATAATTAATGGAATCTGATAATGATGGCAAACGTTAACCAATTCACCCGCAAGCAAGGGCGCGTTCTGCGATTGTTTATTTCGATATTGAATAACGACCGCACCACCTAGAATCACCTGTTCCACCTCAGCAATAATGGTGTCAGTGGATTTATGCTCCGTTTGGGTAATGGCATAAAGTCCGTGGGTGGGAAATTTCATAGGTCTTGTTCCATCCAGAAAAATCGATTAGGGTTATGTTGACCTTTGCCTACTTGATAAGCGGCTTGTAACGAATTCCAAGTATAGTCTTGCGCCTCTGTCACTGCTTGTAAAGGTTCTAGTCCATGCGCCATTAATGCAGCAATACTGGCAGCTAAGGTACAGCCAGAGCCATGATAATGATCAGGTAATCTATCCCAAGTATAGGTTTCCCAGTGCCGATGATCATAGAATAATTGATTACTCACGCTAAGTGTCGCTTCATGCGTCCCCGTAATTAACACAGTGTTACAGCCCCTGTCTAACAAGGCTAAGCCGCAGTCATTTAGATTCGTAAGTCCGGTTAATTTTCGTGCTTCTTCGCTATTAGGTGTTAAGACTGTTGTGCAAGGCAGTAACAAATCGACCAGTGCGGTCAGTAATTGTTGACTGGATAAATTCGTACCCCCACCTGCCGCCAGTATCGGGTCTAATACTACAGGGATATGTGGATATTTTTTTAACACGGAATGAATGGCGAGTGCAGTTTCATAATGACCAATTAAGCCGATTTTAAACACATTCACCGTAATGTCATTTAATAGCGTCTCTGCCTGACTAATAATATCGTCTGGACGTTGTGGAATGAGTTTTTTTACGTTGTGCGTGTCTTGTTCCGTTAAGGCAGTAATGATACTAGTCGCATGACATTGATGACTAACCAGCGTTTCAATATCCGCCTGTACACCCGCACCCCCACTAGGATCATGACCTGAAAATGACAATACAACAGGACGATTATGACGCATTAACAACCTCATTATTTTATGGTGGACTCTAGTTCTTTCTGTTTTTCACAGCCTTCACTTACTCCATTTAAACAGGCTTGTTCATAAAGCTGTCTAGCGGCAGTCAGTTCGTGTAGACCTTCAAAGGCTTGCGCTTTATAAAAATAAAACGCCGACCACTCCTTTGGTATAGTGCCTACGATGGTATTAAAATCATTTAGTGCTAGTTGAAACTGCTGGGTTTTTAAATAAGCAAAACCACGATTGTAATAATTATCAGCAAGTGCAGAGACCATCGGTTTTTGTTGCCACTTAATTACTTTGAGGGAACGAGTAAGATCGTCTATCGCTTCAGGATAACGCCCTAATTCCATTAAATGTCTGCCACGATTATTGAGAATTCTATCCATCACTGGGCAGCTATTATTATCATCATGAATACGACGCGCAGCATCATCCCAGAGTAACAATGGATGTGAAAAAGTGGTTAATCTAAACCAAGTTAAAGGCATCATTAATATTGCCACGCAACTCAAGGTGATAATTGCTTGTTTTGCAGTTAATTTTTGACAAACAAACGGTAAACTCGCAAAAAGCCCCACCATCCACAGATAACTCCGATACAACACAAAAATTTCTTGAATACGCACGGTAGCCAATTCGGTAAAAAATAATAACCAAGGGCAAAGTAACGCAAAACCGAACAAACCTTTTAAGCCTCTTTGCAACAATAAGCGGATTGCAATATAAGGATAAATAACAAAACCAACTAAGCCTAGTGCCTCTGGCCATGACCAAAAATGTAAAGCAAAGGTTTGACAGCTATCAACCGACATTAACGCAGGACTGGGTACTATCCATACCCATAAGTATTTAAAGAATGTAAAGGATTGCGTGAGTATCGATAAAGGATAGATAAAACGCACATCAAAATCTGCACCCATTCTTGAAATAAGCTCTGAAGCGATCGGTTCATAAGCTTGCCCCAAAATATGTTCTGACTGACGTTGAAAAACCGCGAATGCACCAATCAACGCATAAAGCACAAAGGTTGACGAAACAAGCTTAGTCCGTTGCAGCGGTTGTGAGCTGACTAACAATAGCAATGCGACAGTAACAGCAGGAGCCATAAGTGCATGTTCTTTTGACATTACCGCAAGAAAATAAGTAAATGCAGAGGCGTATAACCACAGGCGGTGTTCTCGAATCAGCCCTTCTAAAAATAATCGCCACGTTAGCAACGTAAATAAAGTCGCCATTAGCGTGGTGCGCTGCACTAAATAGGCAACGGCATAAACGGAAACCGGATGCAGCGCGAAGATTAATGCCGCAAAAAAAGCGAGCCAAAATGCTGATAAGGTTTTGTTATCCACCTGAGGGGGCATGACTAATTCAAATAAACGACGCAAGAAAAAAAACAGCGTAGCCGTGGTCAGAAGGGGAAATAACAGATTACCCAACCGCAACCATATAATGGCATCACCAAATACTTGCCGAGTCCATACAAAAGTGGCAAGAGGCAACCAACGTAAGTTGAAACTGAATAGCCTATGCAAATAGACACTAAATTCCTCGCTATGAAAAAATCCAGCGTCATCAAACACCAAAGGATTGTCAAGAAATTGCGTGTAAAGCAGGACGACTGGAACACTTAATCCCAATAATGCCCAAAAAAACCTCATACTATGTCCTTTTTATCAGTTTGTTAAGACCAAGGATTTATATCAACAATCTTAATAATTTCTGCCGAATCGCTATCAATTAATACCACCATATCTTTAGTCTTACCGCGTAAAGGTAGCCATTTAACGCGACTATCTTCTATTCCAACTAGCCTATTTTTCTTATCCAATTGGCGAAGATTTTGTAATGGTTGTGCTTTTTTCAGCATTTGTTGTTTGACTTGTTCAAGTGGTACATACAATTCAGGCAATTGCGGCCAGTCAGCACCGCCATCTACGGCAGAAAATAAAATTTCCTCTGCACGTTTACGATCGTTAGGAGCTACTGCCCCAACCCAACGCGGACGAAACCAACTCACTTTTGCCGTTTCATTACCCGTAAGCTCTGCCTTTTTGGCACTCGCTACATCAATTTCCACCAGTCTTACAATATCAAAACGATCTTGGTTAAAAACGATAAAGGCAGGACGACCGGCAAACACCGTGGACATGCCATAGCTTAATGCCACTATTTGCAAAATGACGATGATAGATAAGTCAAATTTTAACCCCGGCTTACCGCGCTGGTAGACCACAAAGGTCATGACAGGACCTGTTATTATATCAACCGCCAAAAGTAGCAGGAAAATATCCGTAACCCCTGTTGCATCGTTCAAAGGTCTTGGATACCAAATAAAAAATACCATGACTATAGTGATAACGGCCACTAAACCTGACAATAACAAATGGGTCAGAAACGCATAAAAACGATTTTTCATTGGAAAATAGGGGGCTAAAATAGTAAAAAACAGTTTAGCAAATGAGCAAGCATTAGTGAATTAACTTGATGTTACGCATTATTAGTCGTGGGTAACATCAATTAATTAGACTGTCTACTGTATAAGAAAATCAAAAGTCAGTAGACACAAAAAACCCCCGCTGGGAGTATCCTAGCGAGGGTTTTGTTTACAGCTGTTACTCTTTATTCAAACTAGCGACCAACATTGCTGGGGATTAACCACGGCAGTTAGCAGGTACATATTTGTCAGCAAGTGAACCTTTGATAGATTGAAGTACATCACTGCTAGGTGATGTTGCTGAATGGCATTCCCAGTTGATAGAACCAGCAGTAGGTGGTGTACCCTGAGAAGGTAATGTACTACCAACAGCAGGGATCAACACGACAGTAGGAGAACCTGAAGCAATTTTGTCTGTGTAAGTAATGGTAATAACACCATTAGTACCAATAGAAACACCACTTTTGATGTTAGTAGAACGATCCGCTGACGTTGGTACTGGGGCAGTAGACACGTTAATAGTTGCATTCGGTGGTGTCCAGCCAGAAGCAAACGGCTGACCATTCGCTGCATTTTCAGCCACTGCTGTTTTTGCAGAAGCAGCCAAAGCCAAACCTTCTGTTACTTTAGCTCTGACGATATAGTCTTGGTAAGCTGGAATCGCAATCGATGCCAAAATACCGATGATCGCAACAACGATCATCAATTCGATCAAGGTAAAACCTTGTTGTAATTTTGAAGCTTTCATGATAATCACCTTATTATGTTTGTTGTACTATGTTTGTTGTACTAAGTTAAATACAATTCAAATGTAGCATACAATGTGCCAAATTTTTAACGATTCACTTAATCATTAATTTTTATGGCTGTACCGCGCTAGTATACTTGAATCTGTTACTCTAAAAAAATTGCGAGGGGCGGTTAACTTCAAGCAAAAAAATGCCGCTGCTGACACAATACGATAATTTTTCATGTCACTATGTGACAGATTTTGTCAGGCTAAGTGTCGTTGCCAATGCCCCGATTTGCCACCCGCTTTCTCGACTAATTGAATGGCTTGAATAACCATACCGCGATCTACTCCTTTACACATATCGTAGATAGTGAGCAAAGCACAAGCGGTGGCGGTTAAGGCTTCCATTTCTACACCGGTTTGCCCAGTGGTTTTTACCGTCGTTTGACAGCGTACTCGGTTGTTATTGGTTTCAGCAGTTAAATTAATTTCAACATGCGTTAACGCTAATGGATGGCAAAGCGGAATTAAATCAGCGGTTTTTTTACTTGCCATAATGCCAGCTATGCGGGCTATCGCTAATACGTCACCTTTTTGGTGTTCGCCATCAATAATTAGCTGTAGCGTTTCAGGCTGCATTTCAATATAACCTTCGGTAATAGCGGTACGCTGAGTTATGGCTTTTTCGCCAACATCGACCATGTGTGCTTCGCCAGCTTGATTAAAATGAGGTGTGTGTGCCATTTGGATATGAAGTTTTAGTTGAAGTTGTCGTATTATCTCTCTTTTTACACTTGCGGGAATCAGTATGTCTATTAAAATTCGTTATTTTGCCAGTTTAAAAGACGGTCTAGGTCGATCAGAAGATCAGTTAGACTACACTGGTTTATTATCTGTTCGTGAGGTATGGCAGCATGTGAATGCGTCGCAACCCCTGCCTAATAATGTCTTGGCTGCCGTTAATATGAATTATGTTAG
>NQJH01000163.1 GCA_002256685.1 Methylococcaceae bacterium NSP1-2
CGCATTATTTTTTCGCTTCCACCCGCTCAGGTGCGGTCAAATCATCAATTTTTAATTGTAATAAAGGTGATTTAGAACCATTACGCAAGGCGTTTTGATAAGAAGTACGCGCTTGATCCAAACGGTTTAACGCAACATATAAATCACCGACCAATTCATCATAGTTACTTGAAAAACTTGCCGAACTAGTAGGATCAACTTTGTTAATTAACTCTAATCCCTGTTCATATTCTTTATTTGCCAGCATTAAGCGAACCAGCCTAATTTTGGCGACATTACTGATTTCTTTGTTTGAACTCTCACCAATTTTGGTCAGAATTTGTTTCGCAGCAGGGATGTCATTTTGCTGAACTTTCAATTCTGCCTGAAATAAACCACTGTAAAGCGCGTAATCGGTTTTGGGATAGCCGGTTTGAATCTGCTCAGCCAATTTGTCTACGCTGTCTTTGGTGTTAGTCTCAACGGCTTTCAACAACTGGGTATATAAAGCCGATGCTTGTTCCGCTTGAGTATGTTTATATTCTTGCCAATATTGCCAACCTAGAATAGCCGCAATACCCAATACGACACCGATGATCGTAGCTTGCCCATTGTCTTTCCACCATTTCTGCGCCGCTTCAAGCCGTTCTTCTTCTGTTGTATCTAAAATTTCCACTACGGTTCTCTTATTATCAATTTAAAAACGAGGTTTGCAAAAACTCAATCGTTTGAGCTTGCGATAAAGTTTGCTGATCTTGTTCAGTGCGTAAAAATTTAATACTGACTTCGCCGCGAGCGACTTCATCATCACCCAAAATCAGCGCGACAGTCGCACCACTTTTATCAGCTTTTTTAAACTGGCTTTTAAAGCTACCACCGGCACAGTCAACTTGCAATTTTATGCCATTTATTTGATTTCTAATGGCTTCAGCGAAATAAATGCCTTGTTGTTCAGCTTGTTCACCGACACGAATCAGGTAAACATCAACGGCAGGAGCGACGGGTAGATTCAAGGTTTCCATTAATGCCAATAAGCGTTCCATACCCATTGCAAAACCGACTGCGTGATTGGGTTTTCCGCCTAATTGTTCGATTAAACCGTCATAGCGTCCGCCCGCGCACACCGTGCCTTGTGAACCAAGTTCCGTCGTCACCCATTCAAACACAGTTTTGCTGTAATAATCTAAACCGCGTACTAAGCGCGTGTTAATGTCGTAGCCTATACCAACATTATCCAATATTGTAGTGATCGCTTTGAAATGTTGCAGACTGTCTTCGCCTAAATGCGCCATTAACTCAGGCGCGTTAGCAACTACATCCTTCATCTAATTGTTCTAAGTGTTGTTGAAAATAACTTACTAAACTGTCACGATAAATTAGGCGTTCAGCAATTGTGCCTAGTGAATTTAACTGTAAACTCACTTTGTCACGAATGCCTAAGCGTTTCCACAGTCTATCCATGAGCAAAATTAGTTCGACATCAATATCAGGTCCTGACATACCATAGGTTTCAACGCCCAATTGAATAAATTGCCGATAACGCCCTTTTTGTGGACGTTCATGACGATACATCGGGCCGTAATACCATAAACGGTGCAGCTGATTATGCAGTAAGCCATGCTCTAAACAGGCGCGTAAACAGCCCGCCGTGCCTTCAGGGCGCAAGGTAAGCGAATCACCGTTTCTATCATCGAAAGTGTACATTTCTTTTTCGACTATATCAGTGACTTCGCCGATAGAGCGTTTGAAAAGTTCGGTTTTTTCAACAATAGGCAGACGGATTTCTGAATAGCCGTAGCCACTCAACACTTCACGAATGATTTTTTCTGCGTATTGCCAAAGGGGAGTTTGGTCGGGTAGCACATCGTGCATTCCGCGAATTGCTTGTATGTTATTTGCCATATTGATTTACAGCCTCATTGTGGCCGTAGTGTGGATTTAATTTGTTTTGCTTCATTGGAAAAAGGAAATTTCTGTAGTAATAGCTCAGTGTATTCCTTCACTAGCATTTCATTGCCCAACGCGTTTTCTGTTTGTATGGCTAACCATAATGTTTCAGGTGACTGCTCTGCAACCGTTAAATAGCGTTCCAAATAGTCTCTTGCTGCTTTATAGTTGCCGTTTTGATAACTCAGTTTTTGCATTTCCTGCAAGGCAGGGGCATAGTTTGCGTTAATTTCTAAGGCTTTTCCGAAATAATTTTCGGCTTTTTGCTTATCGCCCATTGCCATTTGGCAACGTCCTGCATTCGTTAATGCCAGCCACGGATTTTCGTTTAGCCGATTAGAACTTGCTTGCGTTAATAACGCTAAACCTTTGTCAAACTCGCGTCGATCACAAAGAAAGCGTCCAAAATTATTTTGTAAATTCAAATTTTCTGGGTCTAAATTTAAAGCAAGTTCATACTGATTTCGGGCTTCGTCATACTTATAGAGTTTTTCATACAAAAAAGCCAGTGCGGTACGCGCTGGAATACTGTCAGAATCACTTTGTAATGCCAGTTCTAAATTCTCTTTAGCGGCGGGTAGATTATTCAAACTCAAATAACGTACACCGAGCTGCAAATAAACGTTGGCGGCATCAGCACTCTCCCTTTCAAGTGCTGTAGAACAGGCAACTAATGCGACAGGCAATAGATAAAGAATAATTTGGTTAAGTTTTTTAAGCCACACTTTCTGAACTCACAGTGGTCAATTTAAGGTGTCTACGGCTTTTATCTTGCACCTGCCCGACTAACTGACCGCAAGCTGCATCTATATCTTCGCCGCGCGTTTTTCTGATCGTTGTTACTATTCCTGCATCGTTTAACAAAGTTTTAAACTGGTTCATCGTGTCTTTGCTAGAACAACGATATATTGAATTAGGAAACGGATTAAACGGGATTAAATTAATCTTAGCAGGCACGGTTTTTAATAATTTGACTAAACCGCGTGCATCATCCATTGAATCGTTCACACCCGCTAACATCACATATTCAAACGTCACTGTGCGCCGTGGTGCAATTTTGGCATTCGCTCGACAAGCTTCCATTAACTCTTTTAATGGATACTTTTTATTAATCGGCACTAACACATCACGCAATTCATCACGCACCGCGTGTAATGACACTGCCAGACTGACATCACAGACTTCCGTTAAACGATACATGGCAGGCACTACGCCTGAGGTACTAATTGTGACTCGACGTTTAGATAACCCGTAAGTAAAGTCGTCCATCATCAAATTCATCGCCGCGACCACATTATCAAAATTAAGCAGTGGTTCGCCCATGCCCATCATGACAACATTGGTGATTTTAGCACTCGTGCCTAAGCGTTTTTGCGCCACGAACACCTGACCAATAATTTCAGACGTAGTCAAATTGCGATTGAAACCTTGTTGAGCAGTAGAGCAAAAGGTACACGCTAACGCGCAACCAATTTGCGAAGACACGCATAACGTACCGCGCCCTTCTTCGGGAATAAACACCGTTTCCACGCGATTACCACAAGCGGTTTGTACCACCCATTTGCGGGTTGCATCACTGGCAATTTGCTCAACAACAATTTCAGGCGTGATAATGTCACAGTTTTCTTTCAGATACGCACGCAAAGTCTTGCTTAAATTGCTCATCAAGTCAAAGTCTTGAACGTCTTCCTGATAAATCCATTTCAGCAATTGCGTGGCGCGGAACGGTTTTTCGCCCAGACCGACAAAAAAGGCGGCTAAACCTTTTCTGTCGAAATCCAGCAAATTAATCCGTTTAGGCTTAACGGGTTCTTGCACAGAGTTCATCGGCTGAGAAAAAATAAGCAATTTCTCTGGCAGCGGTTTCTAACGCATCAGAACCGTGTACCGCATTTTCATCAATGCTGCTCGCAAAATCAGCACGGATTGTGCCTGCTGCTGCATCTTTAGGGTTAGTTGCACCCATGATGTCGCGGTGTTTTAACACTGCGTTTTCGCCTTCCAGCACTTGCATAATCACAGGACCTGAAATCATAAACGCGATTAAATCGTTAAAAAAACCGCGTTCGCTGTGTTCAGCATAAAAACCTTCTGCTTGCGCTTTGGTCAAATGCAACATTTTTGCTGCAACAATTTGTAAACCGTTGCTTTCAAAACGGCTATAAATTTGTCCAATAACGTTTTTTGCTACTGCGTCGGGTTTAATAATTGAGAAAGTGCGTTCTATTGCCATTGTGTTTTAAGACTCTTAAAAGTTGATTAAATAGTGAATGCTGATTATAGCCGATTTATGGGTGCTGTAGAGATGCGGTTAACTGCGTCTCTACAAAAATTATTAGGGTCGATTATCCACGTCTGAACCTTCTTTTACCGGTATCATCAAATCGGCAGGACTAACACCTAACATTAATGCCGCTGGACTGGCGATAAAAATAGAAGAATAGGTTCCGAATACTACGCCGAATAACATGGCGGTAGCAAAATTATGAATCGATTCACCGCCTAGGAAAAATAACGACACTAACACTAAAAACACGGTTAACGAAGTCATAATGGTTCGGCTGAGCGTGACGTTGACAGAAATATTCATAATTTCTTCGGTAGATATTTTTCTTAACTCGCGGAAATTTTCTCGAATACGGTCATAAACCACGATGGTGTCATTCAATGAAAAACCAATCAGCGCGAGGATTGCCGCCAATACCGTCAAATCAAATTCTAAGCCAAATACCGAAAATACGCCTAACGTAACGATTACGTCATGAAAAGTCGCAATAATTGCACCGACTGAAAATTTCCATTCAAACCGCCAAGCGATATAAGCAAGAATGCCGATAGTCGAATAAAGCAATGCTAAAAAACCATCTTGCGCTAAATCATCACCGACTTGCGGCCCTACAAATTCAATACGATGAACACTGGCGGGTTCTTTGGTAGTTTTATTAATGGCTTCAATGATTTTGGCACTGATGTCCTTATTTTGCATATCATCGTGTGGCTTTAAGCGTATCAATACATCTTTAGTCGTACCGAAATTCTGTACCGTTGCATCACTAAAGCCGTTTTCATGTAAGGTTTTACGCAACTGATCTAAATCCGCAGTTTGCTGATAGCCAACCTCAATTAAAGTACCTCCCGTAAAATCGATACCCATCTCCAAACCGCGTGTCGCCAGTGAGACTATCGAGATAATCGTTAAAATACTCGAAAATATCAGAAAGATTTTACGATTACCCATAAAATTTATGTTTGTTGCTTTCATAATTGTATCTTTGTCGTTAATTAGTAATAGGGTAACGATGGGTTAAAAAACCTGTCCGATTTTTAAAACCGGACAGGTCTAAAAACAGGCGTTAAATTGATAACTTATCAACCCGATGATTACCGTAAATCCAGTTGATAATCATCCGCGTACCAGTAATAGCGGTGAACATGGATGATAAAATACCGATAATCAGTGTCACTGCAAAGCCTTTTACCGACCCCGTACCGAAGGCAAATAACACTACCGCAACGACAAAGTTAGTAAAATGTGAGTCAAGAATGGTGCCAAAGGCTTTATCATAGCCAATGAAGATAGACGATTGCGCGGTATTACCCTTTCTGAGTTCTTCTTTGATACGTTCAAAAATTAATACGTTAGCATCCACTGACATACCCACTGTTAGAATAATCCCCGCGATACCCGGTAAAGTCAGCGTTGCTTGTAGCATCGATAAAATAGCCACCACAATAACCACGTTAAACGCCAGTGCCAAATTAGCAACGATGCCAAACAAGCGGTAATACACCGCCATAAATAACACGACCAGCGCGAAACCCACCACAAACGATAACACACCTTTGTCGATATTATCTTGACCTAAACTAGGACCAACAGTACGTTCTTCGATCATATCAACCGGTGCGGCTAATGCACCTGCTCTTAACAATAACGCTAAATTACGCGCTTCTTGTGGGCTGTCTAAACCTGTGGTTTGAAAGCGTTTGCTAAACACACCTTGAATGGTTGCTACGTTAATGACTTTTTCAACTTTTTCTTTGTGGCGAACTTTTTCACCTGAACACCACTGCCATCGGCTTACCGACGCTGACTTTAGTCAAATTGCCCATTTTAGTTGCGCCGACACCATTTAGTGTGACACTAACCGAAGGTCTGCCGTTATCATCAACATTAGAAGCCGCATCAACAATTTGATCGCCAGTGACGATAACCCGTCTATCTAATAGAATAGGACCGCCATTTTTATCATAATACAAGCGACTGCCAACAGGTACATGACCTGTAACCGCTTGCTGTACATCATGTTCAACATCGACTAAACGGTCGATATTCCAGTGTCGCTGTGGTTCCTAAAATTTCTTTAGCGCGGGTGGTATCTTGTACACCTGGCAATTGAATCACAATGCGATTTTCGCCTTGTTGTTGAATCACAGGTTCTGCAACCCCTAATTCATTAACCCGATTACGCAACGTAGTCATGTTTTGCGCGACCGCGAATTTTTTGATTTCCTTGATTTCCATATCTGATATTTTTAACCAGACTTGTTCGCCCGCAGGTGGCTCAGTAACATCCAAGGTACGAAATTCTTTATCCAGCACTTTCATGACTTCGGCTTTTTCATCAGCAGTTTTCATGGTAACTTTAATGTAACCACTGTCTTTAGCAACCGACTGATAATGCACTTTTGCCGCTCTTAATGCGATGCGCACATCATCCACATAGCGTTCTTCGGCTTGTTTAACGGCTGCGTCCATGTCCACTTCTAATAAGAAATGTACCCCTCCACGCAAGTCTAAACCGAGATACATGGCATCCGCCCCTAAAGCGCGTAACCAGCTAGGTGTCGTAGGTGCAAGATTTAATGCTACCGTGTAATTATCGCCTAGCGTGTCTCTTAAGGCATCGGCAACTTTCATTTGTTCATCGGTATTAGTAAACCGTGCTAACACATGGTCATTTTTAAACTCAAAGGCTTTGGTCGCTACGCCGGTGGTTTTAATAGCGGCTTCAATTTGTTTGGATTGCGCCTCGGTTAATTTAGCAGAAGCGACTGCCGATGAGACTTGTACCGAAGGGTCATCGCCGTATAAATTCGGCAAGGCATAAATAAGAGAAACCAAAAAAATAATCAGGATGAGGATATTTTTCCAAAGTGGGAAATGATTTTGCATTATGTTATTCCAAGAATTAAATCACGCCCTAACGCACACGGTGCGACAAATCAGGCGTTATCACATTAAACTTTAACGACCTTTTTAGTGATCGCTTTATAAGTTCCTTTCGGCATCATGGTTTCGATGCTTTGGCGTTGTACTTGAATAAACGTATTGTCACAGATTTCAATTTTGACAAAATTATCATCCATATCAACCACTTTACCCAAAATGCCACCCGAGGTAACCACTTCCGCACCTTTGGTTACCGCAGAAATCATTTCTTTCTTTTCTTTAGCGCGTTTAGATTGTGGACGCAAAAATAAAAAGTAAAAAAAAGCTAGCACGCCCAGTGGAAACAACATACCTTCTATTCCAGGCGTTTGGGAAGCGGGGGCAGCAGCGGCTACTGCGTCAGAGATAAAGAAACTCATAGTGATCCTCGGTTATTTTATTAGTCATTAAAAAGTTCGCCATTATGCCACAGTCAACACGGCTTTACCCACCGTTAAGTTAATCTTAGTCAAGACAAAAAGTGTTTTCTAGTCATCATCAATGCCTACACTACCCTTAATTAAATAATGCGGTCTGCCCTTCACTTCATCGTAAATTTTGGCAATATATTCGCCGATGATGCCTAAACTAATCATCACAAAACTGCCAATTAACAGTAGGCAGATAATGATGGTGGTATAACCCGACACGGCTTGATGATTCAGTAAAGACCATATAGCATCGCTAGCAACAAAAAACCCCAGTATCAAAGTCAGAAAACCAAGAAATGTCACAATGCGCAGCGGAAAGCCAGTGAATGAAGTCAACGCGGTAATGGCAAGTTCCAGTAGTGACCAGAAAGACCATTTGCTTTCATCACCCTGACGCTCTGCGACATCAAAATAAATATAGTCTTCAGGAAATCCAAGCCAACTGGTCAAACCACGAAAAAACCGCTGTTTTTCAGGCAGTTGGTGAGTAATGATATCAACGATTTCTCTATCTAATAATTTAAAATCAGACGAATTTTTTACATCAATACCGCCTAGCCCTGAAATGAGATGATTAATAAAATAGGCGGCAAACCTTTTCCATGCTGAATCTTGTTGGCGACTACGCTTAACCGCATGAACGATTTTCGCGCCTGCTTGCCACTTGTCTATCATTTCAGGAATAAAACTCGGCGGGTGTTGAAGGTCAGCATCCAGCGTGATAATTGCCTTGCCTAGGGCGTAGTCTAGCCCTGCCAACAATGCGTTTTCCTTGCCGAAATTGCGACTGAGGGCAATGCCTTTGATTCTGGCATCAAGCTGAGAGAGTGCGCCTATTTGCGCGTAAGTTGTATCGGAACTGCCATCATCAATCACGATGATTTCCCACTCATTATCAACACAAGCCGTTAAAATATCGGCAATTTGTTTAACGGCAATCTCTATGCCTTGACTTTCATTGTGTGCTGGAATAACCGCACTGATGATGGGGCGGGGTTTACTAACTACGTTCATAATTTTAATTCGGCAAATGGGAATAATGACTCAAGCGAATGTTGAATCTTTGATATAAATCTTGAAGCTCTGGGCTTTGTAATAAAGCCAGCTCGGCTTCCCAGTCATGATAAGCAATAAGATGAGGGTCGGTAATTTCACTGGCATCGAAATGACCCGCATGACACATCAGTTCATAACTCTGCCCTGCTTTCAGTGTTGAGAACATGAGGGCTAACGCGTCATAATCAAGTCTTCCGCTACGACTTAAGCCTAAAAATAACGGTGTGGGCGTTTTAATACGCGGCTGATTGAATGTTTGCATCGCTTGCATTAACGTATTGCGAATCAATCCTGCACCAGTCAACGGTTTGAGCCATTCCGCTTGCGTCAGACGAACATGCGGAATGTTGTACACCTTCGCTAACTCTAGCACCAACGGAAACAACACCGGCAGCATGTGTATATGCTCATGAGAATTCAAAAACACTAATTTCTTAGACTGACAGGCTTCAATTTGAGCGCACCATTCTTCACGCACCGTTGCTACGCTAATTCTGCCGGTTAAAATCAACAAACTCATTAAGTAAGCATTTGGAAAACAACCCTTCCAACGGGCTAATTTTTCACCCATCACGGCGGTTAAAGGCTGTTGAAAGGTTAGATTTAGATGCACACCCAAATCTAACTGCGGAACCGCATCTAACCATTTGAGCTGCGTTGTTAAGTCGGGATTATTTGCCAAAATACCGGTAGCGGTTAATGATCCTGCGTGAGCGGCTTCCAGTATGCCACGACTGACACAGGGAAAATAACCGTAATCATCGGCATTAACAATTAACTGAATGGGTGCAGTCATTTAGTTTCCATTTTAAAAGTCCACAGACTATTGCCTAAAAAATTCCAGATTAACACCAGCAAGGTCGTTAAAATCTGCGCATAAATATAATAAAGTTGAGCGGTCAATAGCGTCATCAGCCCCATATTTAAACCAAAACCAATACTGGCAATGACTGCAAACTTAGGAAATGCGCGAAGATGTGACTGTTGGCTATTGAAGGTTAAAATATAATTTAAACCATAATTAACACACATCCCTGCGACTGCCCCATAGCATGAAGCGATAACCACATTCACGGCATAGCTTTCCACCAACTGATACAGCAACAGATAATGTGCGCTTGTCCCCACCACGCCGACTGCGGCAAACAAAATAAATTTAATCCACATGACTGTTAAATCGGCAAGGCGGCTGATTGGGTTCAGGCGATTGAATTGCCCACGCAATCTGCACCACTTCTCCGCGTGGCGGATGTCCCCAGTTCAGCGTAAAAGTGCCAGTTGCAGAGGCTTTATTGAATAAGGCTGAATAGGTTGGCAACGCCATTTCCTCGACGGATGCCAATACTAACGCGCCACAACTTGCCACATCTTGGCGATTCACCCAAGGTGAGATAAGCGTATCGTTATCAATTAACACCGTTGGTTCAGGACGCGTATGCAGCAACACATTACCGCCTAGCCAATTATCAGCAATTACAATGCTCAACGGTTGTTGTTGATGTTCGTGCCATATCGCTGATACTTGTTCAGCCAACGCTTGACTTGGATAATTCGTTCTCGCACTACGCCCTTTCATCGCAGGATAAATAACCGCAGCACCAAAAAAAATCAACAAAATCACAAGCTGCATTCCCCAGACTAAACGCTGGGTATTTTTTAGCAATTGGACTTCATCATAGTGACGAAAAAAACACTGAACCAGTAAAATGCCTGAGGGTAAGAAAAATGCACTCACCCAGTTACTGTTTAGCGAATTACCCTTAATCAACAGCGGCATCATCGCCAAAATTAGCGGCGTGAATAGCATGATGAATAAAAAACGGCGGTCAGTGTCATAAGAAGGGCTAACATCGTCGGCGAGTACAACAACCTGACGCGGGCTAATTTTAATTAACAACCCAACCGCCAACAGTGTGTACCACCAACGAATGCCTTGATTAGCAAAAAAATTGCCCAGTAGTTTTAAACGTCCACCTGAGGTGGTTAATTGCTTATCTAAATAAGTAAACGGCAGCCAGTCATGTTCAATCAACCAAATAATATTCGGCGAAAATACCAGTGCGAATGCCACAATACTGACCAACAAACCCCGAATCACTAACGGATTCGTCCATAGCCGTTGCCAGATTATATAAACAAACACACTGGCTAAAATTAATAGCGCACTGTATTTAGTCAGCATCGCCAAGCCACCCGCAACGCCCAACAACAGCCACATTAATAGTCGTTCAGGCTGGCGAATGGCGCAATAAAAATAATACAAAGTAGCGGCAGTGAATGGCAACGACACCGTATTGTGATTAAACACCACAGCTCTAAAGTTATGGTAGCCAATCAACGACGTGATAAGCACGGCAACAATCGCTAACTGCGCTGGCAGCATACGTCTAGCCAGCAACCACACATAAATCAGCGCGACCACATTACCGCCTTGCGCTGCAAATGCCGTCAGACCCATAGAAGGGCCACAAAACAGTTTATTTAAAATATGCAGT
>NQJH01000164.1 GCA_002256685.1 Methylococcaceae bacterium NSP1-2
GTGACTTGAGCTTTTTCATTGGTCGGATAAACCACGTCTTTGCCGTCCCATGTTGTGGTGGTTTTAATGAGTTGGGTGCTGGTGACTTTTTCTGCTGTGTGGTCGTGCGTGGTCGCGCACGCGCTTAATGACAGCGATAAAACAGCAGTAAGCAATTGTTTATTCATCATGAGTAACCTTTTAAAATAGTAGATTAACGACGACAGCGATTAAAAATATCTAGTTCTGCATCATATTTGCCCGTTTGTACGTCCAGCATTCCAAGTAGCGAATGAAATAAATTGTCGTGCGAATATTCCTCGCCGCTGTGTTGTGCTAAGCAATCGGTATCAATATTAAAACTCGTGGCAAATTCAGGTGATAACCACATGATAAAAGGAATGTGGATTTGTTCGTCGGGTGCGAATTTATACGGAATGTGGATTTGTTCGTCGGGTGCGAATTTATACGGTAGACCATGTAAATAAATGCCCTTTTCACCTAAGGATTCGCCATGATCGGACATATAAAGTAGCGCGGTATTGTAGCGATCCGTATTTTTTTGCAGAATATGAATAAGGTAGGTTAGAAAATAATCGGTGTACAGAATGCTGTTGTCGTAGGCATTAATAATCTGTTGTTGCGGACAATCTTGTACTTGATTACTGGCACATTCTGGCATAAATTTTTTGAAGGTTTCAGGATAACGCTGGTAATACGCAGGACCATGACTGCCTTTTTGATGTAACACGATAACGCCATCATTGCTGAATTTATCGATTTGCTCCTGCAAACCCTGCAATAAAATTTCATCAAAGCAGCCTTTATCATTGCAAATTTCAGGAACAGTGAGTTTTTCCATACTTTCGGTAGTCACGCGATCACATACGCCTTTGCAACCAGAATTATTATCCCGCCATAACACGTTGATACCGGCATGAGTCAGTACGTCCAAGACATTTTCATAGTGTTTGGCTTTGCTATCGCTGTAATCGCTACGCCCAAAATCAGAAAACATACACGGCACTGATTCAGCCGTTGCCGTACCGCAGGAATGGGTGTCGGGGAAATTAATAATGGCTTCTTGGCTTAATAGCGGATTGGTATTTTGCGCATAACCGTTGAGGGAGAAATTTTGAGCGCGGGCAGTTTCACCGACCACGACGACCACGATAGATTTTTTACCGCGTGTTTTCCATGTGTTAATTTGTTGCGCGTCTTTGCCGATGGCGGTAATAGTAATAACTTCGGGATTTAATGACCGTTTTATATATTTACCTAGCGCGTAAATAGGATAATTAGGATTAATGAAGTAACGCAAGGCACGATTGTTTCTATCAATTAGGGCAAAATCTTTGTAGTAGGTGAAGACAATACTTCCTAGCACGGTACTGATTAGTATCATCACGATTAAGCGCGTGCCGAGTTCTTTAAAAAAAGAGCTGTACTGAATATCTATGCGATAAAGACACAGTGCGGGTAATAAACCGACCAGCACCACATGCCGAACTAAATGCGCACTCAGTAGCTCAGTGGCTTCTTTAGAGTCAGTTTCAACGATGTTTTGTATCATCGATACATCGACGATAACACCGTAACTGTCCATAAAAAAACTGATAATAGCGGCTAGTATTAGTATTAATATAACAATGGGTTTAAACACATATTTGCTGGCAAAAAATGACAACAGCAAGCTAAATAAGGCAATCAGGGCGATAAACACCGCCACTTTAAAATGACTACTGCCTAATCCAGACGTGTCTACAACTTTAAAGATGGCTGTTAAAAAAGCCTGATTATCAACAGTGGCAAGGAATAGTGCGGTAAGAAAAACGAGCGTGGTCAGGCTGAGTTTTGGCGACAGCCATTTTGCGTAGGCAGACATGGTGGAATTCAAAAGGAAAAGAGCTGTGTTAAAAGTGCCAACGTTGCGGTAACAACGTCAGCAGGACGACGAATCAATTACTCTTCTTTTTTAGTAATATTGCCGTTACGATCCAATGAAATATGCCATGTTGTCCCCGCCGCATTGACCACAAGATCGAACTCTTCGCCCGTACCATTAGGATTAACAACTAAAATAGCTTCTTTAATATCGTAGTTAGTAAAAGCGGCTTTCAGATTTTCATAGCTAGCAGGCGGCATTTCAACCGAGGTTTTGGCGGTATCAATTTCATCACCGTTAACATAAAAATTACCATTGACGCGATAATAAACAATGTTTCTTTCATCAGTTTCTTTAGCTTCTTTAAAAGCAATCAGGTACAACTCTTGACCAAAATGCGTTTTTTGTTCAGCCGTTACGCTGATAGCATTAGGAAAACTTTTGTTAAAGGTAGTCAGTATTTTTTCAGGAATCGCTTCTTTAGGGAGTACAGCGGCGGCGAGGACTGAAACTGAAAATAAGGTTAATACCACACCACTGAGAGTTGAAAAATAGTTACGCATGAACTTAATTACCTGTAGAAAATAGTTAAAAATAAAATGAGTGACGAAAATACTCGCCGGAAGTCACTGCTAGTATAAGAAAATGTGAGACGCTTATCCTAGCGGTTTGTTTTACATATCCATGAACAACATCGGAATACCGTAAGTTAAAACAAAATAGCTAAACGCTAACGTAATGCTCATACTCATTTTAAACTCAAAGACTTGGCGCAAAATATAACCTATTATTGCTAAATACCAGCCAACCAGTAACACCGCTATGCCAATGGATAGGTGTTCTGCATATTGGTAATGCTCCATAACCAAGAAAAAATACAGTCCTTCTGTGGCAGTCGCTAGCACCATGATAAAGTTTTCACAGACAAAAATAGCAATGAACAATTGTTGAAAATATTGTCGTTTTTTGACAGTGAACAATAAGACGGTGATGGATGAAAATGCCATAAAGGTGCGTAATAATACTTCCAATATGCCTTCAACATCAGCAATCAGAAACTCAACGATCATGCCTGAAACCAGATAAAATGCTATAGTTTTCCACATAAATGAGGTGGAGGGATGTAAATTAGCAGGATTATTGCGAAACCAGCATAGCGAGAGGTAATCTATTAATAACGACATAGTAAAATTGTAAATAGGGATAGGTTATTTGTTATATGAGCCAGTAGCGATTAAATCTTCATGGTCATAGTCTTACAAAGACCGCGTATCTTACTCGTCCACGCTTAACTTTCCAACTTTTCCACTATAAGTTTGCTATTTTGCAATACACAATCTTTGTGCGTTTACAAAGATTTAACGAACATCAACAGAGACTACGACCGTTATAAAATAGCGGTTTTATGTTAATCTCATCACTCATGATTTAAAACTTACGTTATAACGTTTTTAACTTTTAGGAGTCCAATAGCTAAAACATTTACCGCTACAGAAATTTCAGTTTTTAATCTTACAGAGGTACAAAATGAAATCAGAAGATTTAATTAAAGTTTGGGATTTACCCTTACGCATTTTTCATTGGTTGCTGGTTATCGCGTTTTTTATCGCTTATTTTACCGAAGACGAATTACTAACTGTTCATGTCTGGGCAGGTTATCTGGTCGGCGGCTTGTTAGTGTTTAGACTGCTGTGGGGATTTGTTGGTGGTCAGTATGCACGGTTTGCTAATTTTTTATGTAGCCCAATGCAGTCGGTTGCTTATATTAAAGACCTGATTAAGTTACAAGCAAAACGCTATATTGGTCATAATCCAGCAGGGGCGGCAATGATCGTGTTGTTACTGCTCAGTTTGCTAATGACCGTTATCACAGGTTTAGCGGTTTATGGCGCAGATCAAGCAGCAGGACCTCTCGCCTTTATCGGAAACAGTCATGAAGACTTCTGGGAAGAAATCCATGAGTTTTTCGCTAACTTCACTTTACTGTTAGTGATTGTTCATGTCATCGGCGTGGTGGTTGAAAGTATTATTCACCGTGAGAATCTAGCCAAAGCCATGTTTAACGGTAACAAAAAAAGACCTTAATCCATGACAACAAAAGCTGATTTAAAAATCGAAAATAGCATTGCCCTGTTAAGTTTGCTGGGTATTGCCACTTATTTAGTATTGCGCTACTGGTTTAATACCGAGCATGAAATCTATAGCTGGTCATTAAATAGTGCGTTAAATACTGAAACAGAAGCACTCTGGCAAGGGCAATTAGCATTCTCAGTCCCGCAACTGCAATTACCCTTGATAGCGGTTTTAGTGCTGGGTGGGATGCCTCTGCTTTATCAGTTGCTGGCAAAATTATGTCGAGGTGATTTTGGTGCCGATTTACTGGCAGGTTTATCAATTATTACCGCCGTGTGTTTGGATGAATACCTCGCGGGGTGTTTAGTGGTACTGATGCTATCAGGCGGCGCGGCATTAGAAACCTACGCAATCCGCAAAGCCTCGTCAGTATTGGAAGCCTTAGCCAAGCGGATGCCATCGGTAGCGCATCGAAAACAGAGTGATGTTCTCGTTGATATAGGCACAGAACAAGTTGTTATTGGCGATACCTTAGTGATTCTTCCCCATGAACTTTGTCCTGTGGATGGCACAGTAGTAGATGGCTCTAGCACAATGGATGAATCATATCTCACTGGCGAACCCTACTTAATGTCAAAAACTGTCGGTTCTACTGTAATGTCGGGTGCGGTTAATGGTGACAACGCCTTAACGATACGCGCTGATAAACTGGCAGTGGATTCACGTTATTCTAAAATTATGGAAGTCATGCGGGCTTCCGAACAAAATCGCCCAAATCTACGCCGTTTAGGTGATCAACTGGGCGCGTGGTACACACCTGTCGCGGTTGCTATCGCGCTATTGGCTTGGTTTATTAGTGGTGATGTGATTCGTTTTCTGGCAGTGTTGGTAATAGCCACGCCTTGCCCGTTGCTAATTGGTATTCCCGTTACCATCATCAGCTCCATTTCACTGGCAGCACGGCGCGAAATTATCATTAAAAACCCTGCCATCTTAGAAACTATCGGCACTTGTCGCACCGCCATTTTTGATAAAACAGGCACCTTAACGTATGGTCGTCCTTCATTAATCGCCTTACTTACCAGTGCAACCCATAATGAATCAGACGTGCTGGCACTGATAGCCAGTTTAGAACGCTACTCTAAACACCCGCTGTCCAGTGCCATTGTTAAAGCAGGGGAAAAAGCCAACTTAGCGTTACTCAATGTCTCGCATATCACCGAATTATCGGGCGAAGGCTTAAAAGGTCTGGTCGCAGACAAACAGGTGCAGATTACTAGCCGCAAGTTTTTTGAAGCGAATCA